>JAEZHR010000331.1 GCA_023416415.1 Pseudomonadota bacterium | reverse complement strand
GTGTACAGGAATTCCGCGCCGCGAAATGCCTTGCGCACAACTTCCGCGCGCAGCGAACTGGCGTCGTCGTGAATGACGTCGTCGGCGCGCAGCAGCACGTCCACGCGCTGAGCGTCGCGCTCCCCGGTCGGGCAGACGTCGATGCCCTGCCACAAGGGCAGGCTGCCCAATTCGATATGCACCTGTTGGCGCGGCAGATCGACGGTGCCGGGGGCAAATACGCCCTGGCCGATGAAATCGGCAACGAAGCGGTCGGTGGGGCGATGGTACAGGTTGTAGGCGCTGTCCCACTGCACGATGCGCCCGTCGTGCACGACCCCGATACGGTCTGCAATGGCAAATGCTTCATTCTGGTCGTGCGTGACCAGGATGGCGGTGGTGCCGAGTTCGTGCAGGATTTCCCGGACTTCCAGCGCCAGACGCTCGCGCAGTTCCACGTCCAGATTGGAGAACGGTTCGTCCAGCAACAGCAGATCGGGGCGCGGAGCCAGCGCGCGCGCCAGCGCCACGCGTTGTTGCTGGCCGCCGGACAGCTCATGCGGGAACTGATGCGCGTGGGCGCCGAGGCCGATGAGCGATAGCAGCTGGTCGACCCGGGCCCGCCGCTGGCCGGAAGGAAGTTTGCGCAAGCCGAAGCCGATGTTGTCCTGCACTGACAGATGCGGGAACAGCGCGTAGTCCTGGAACACCACGCCGACCTGACGCGTTTCGGGCGCTGCCGTGTGCGACGCGTTGCTCAGAATCCGCCCGTCGAGGGCGATGCTACCGCTGGAGAGGGGTTCAAAACCGGCAATGGCGCGCAGTACCGTGGTCTTGCCGCAACCCGAGGGGCCAAGCAGGCAGCCGATCTCGCCGCGTGCCAGAGCAAAGCTCAGGCCATGCACGATCTCAAGATAATGCCGCCCTTGCGCGTAACCGACGCGGATGTCGTCAACGACGAGGTGAGGGCGGAAAGGGGGAGGGGTGTCCATCCAGGATGCGAAACTTGCGTAGGCGAAAAAGTCTATTGATTATAATTCTCATTCAAACTCGCATCTGGATTTTTCATGACCGCCTTTGCTTTACCTCGGGCGCACGCGCGCTCGGGTGCCGGCCGTATCTTGTTGCTGGCATCGCTGATCGTGGCGGGGCTGACCGGGGTGCCCATCCTTGGGGTGTTGTCAAACCTCATTGCCATCGATGTCGGCAATGAAACTTTCTCCCACCTGTGGGCAACGGTTCTTCCGGAATACCTGCTCAACACCATCCTGATTGCGGCCATTGTGTCCGTGCTGGCCGGCGCGGGCGGCGTGGGTTGCGCCTGGATCGTGGCCGCGCATGATTTTCCCGGCAAGCGCACGTTCGAATGGGCGTTGGTGCTGCCGCTGGCCATGCCGGCCTATGTGGTGGCCTACGCATACACCGACTTCCTGCAGTTCGCGGGGCCGGTGCAGACGGCGCTGCGCGAGGCTTTCGGATGGCGTGCCGGCGATTACTGGTTTCCGGAGATTCGTTCACTGGGAGGCGCCGGCGTGCTGTTCGCGATGGTGCTTTACCCCTATGTCTACCTGCTTGCGCGCAATGCTTTCCTGGAGCGCAGTCCGCGCATGACGGATGCGGCCCGTACCCTTGGCCTCGGGCCCTGGCAGACCTTCTTCAAGGTCAGCCTGCCCATGGCACGCCCGGCCGCCGTGGCGGGCATTGCGCTGGCACTGATGGAAACTCTGGCTGACTACGGTGCGGTTGCCTATTTCGGCGTGCAGACGCTTACGACCGGCATCTACAAATCCTGGTACTCGTTTTCCGACCGCGTCTCGGCGGCGCAGATTGCAGCCGTGCTGCTGATGACCATCGTCGTGCTGATGTGGCTGGAGCAGAAAAGTCGTGGCCGGGCACGTTATTACGCGGTCGGCGCGCGGGTAAAACAGCAGGCTGCACCGCGTCTGGTTGGGTGGAGTGCGTGGGCTGCCAGCCTGTTCTGCCTGGTGCCGGTCGTGCTCGGTTTCATTCTGCCGGTAGTCATTCTGCTGCGCCTGTTGTGGCGGGAGGAGGCACTTTCGCTTGGCACGCGATATCTCGGATGGCTGTCCAACAGCATCGTGCTGGGTATCGTGACGGCGGTCATTGCTGTGGTGATCTGCATGCTGCTCGCCTACGCGGCGCGCGCCACCGGCAGTCGCGTACAGGCTGCCTGCAATCGCATTGTCAGCATGGGCTATGCAGTGCCGGGTGCCGTCATTGCGGTCGGCATCCTGATTCCGCTGGCGCGGCTGGACAACTTTGGTGCGGAACATGGCTGGACCATGGTGCTGACCGGCAGTGCGGTTGCCCTGGTCTATGCCTATCTGGTGCGTTTCCTCGCGGTCTCCTACCAGACCGTGCAGTCCGGACTGGTCAAGATCACGCCGAGCATGGACGCCAGCGCGAGGGTGCTCGGATTTGGTGTGGCCGGCACGCTGTGGCATGTGCACGCCCCGCTGCTTTGGCGCAGCCTGCTGACTGCCGGCTTGCTGGTCTTCGTCGACGTGGTCAAGGAATTGCCGGCCACGCTGACCATACGCCCGTTCAATTTCGACACCCTGGCCGTGATCACCCACCAACTGGCCGCCGACGAGCGCTTGGCCGAGGCGGCGCTGCCGGCGCTGACGATCGTGGTCATCGCCTTCGTGCCGGTGGTGGTGCTGGCGCGGGCGATCGCAAAGGGCAAATGAAAAGCCCCGCTTGCGCGGGGCCTGGGCAGTGCCTTTGAAGCCTGGATTTGCTTGATTACTTCTTCGAGCGCGACGCCTTGGGGGCCGGCGGGATGAACTGGCTGGCGGCGTTGTTCAGGTTCGCTTCCAAGGTCTCGACGGCCTGTTTGGTGGTCTTGCTGAGCTGTTCATAACCTGCGTTGGCGTTGCCGATCGCTGACTTCAGCAATGCCACAGCATTTTCCGAGCCCGCCGGAGCATTCTTGCTCACTTCCTCGATCAGTTCCAGCAGCTTGCGGCTGGATTCCGCGATCTGCGCTTCGGCAGCCTTGTTGAATTCGCTTTGCACGCCTGTGGCGATGCTGGCGAGGTGGCGCCCGTAAGCAAGCGCCTTCTCCGCATTCGGCTGGGCCTGGGCGGCAGCCAGTGACATCCATTCCTGCGCGTCCTTGGCGGCCAGCAGTCGAAGGGCGGCGTTGCTGCTTTCCTCCAGCGAGGCCTTGGCGGCTTCCAGATTCAGCTCGACCATTTTTTCGACACCTTCGAAGGTCTTGCTGCTCAGGCCTGCAAGAAGGGCAAGCTGGGCTTCGAGGTTGGCACGGGAGGCGGCGGAAAATTGTTCGGAAATCGAAAACATGTCATCTCCTTGGAGGGTGGAATTTCAAGAGGTAGACACGACGACCAGTCCCGGGCGATCCCGTTTTGTGCGTCGCAACAATTGTCATTTTAGGGTGAAATCCGAACTTGTCAACAATTTCTGCTGCATGGCAGCAATTTGCCTTTTAAGCAGATTTTCGTATTGATTCTGCGCAAGGCCGAAGGCCGTCCGGGGCTGCCTTGCGTGCTACACTCGGAACTTCCTTTTACGTAAACGTCAAGTCCGTGAAGGCCTATTACAGCGATCATTTCGTGCTGCCTCTCCCGCCCGGGCATCGTTTCCCGATGCAGAAATATCGGCTGTTGCGTGAAGCGGTCGAGCGGCAGGTCGCCGGACTGGAGCTGTGCGAAGCGCCAGCGGCAAGCGACGGTGAACTCGCGCTGGCTCATCATCCCGCCTATATCCTGCGTGTGACCGAGGGGACGCTGAGCGCCGATGAGCAGAAGGCCATCGGCTTTCCATGGTCGCCGCGCATGGCCGAGCGCGCACGGCGTTCGGTAGGGGCAACCATTGCTGCCTGCCGCGCAGCCCTGGATCAGGGCGCGAGCGCAAATCTGGCCGGAGGCACACATCACGCCTATGCGGCCAGCGGCGGTGGATTCTGCGTGTACAACGATGCCGCAGTTGCGGCGCGCCTCATGCAAGCCGAGCGCCGGGTGCAACGGGTTGCCATCGTCGACCTTGACGTGCACCAAGGCAACGGGACCGCCGCCATCCTGGCGCGCGACGACAGCATCTTCACGCTGTCGGTGCATGGCGCGCACAATTATCCGTTTTCCAAGGAATGCAGCGATCTCGACGTGGCGCTGCCTGACGGAACGGGAGACGGCGAATACCTCGAGGCACTCGACAGGGCACTTGCACTGCTGGCCCAACGCTTCGACCCGCAGCTCATCATCTATCTGGCCGGGGCCGATCCGCATGAAGGCGACCGTCTCGGCCGGCTCAAGCTCAGCGCCGACGGACTTGCCGCGCGTGACCGCCGTGTTTTCTCGTTTGCCGCCCAGCGCAGGCTTCCGGTCGCGCTGACGATGGCGGGCGGCTATGGCCGCGATTTGACTTGCGTGGTCGACATCCATGCGCGCTCGGTGGCCGCCGCCGCCAGGCACGCCGCTCGTCTTTCCACAGCCTTCTCCCCAGCGTCCATCGCTTGACCCACGACCGCGACGAAAAATCAGAACGACACAAGGCCTAAATGAAACCGCAACCTGGCAACCGCAGCGACTATCCGCACCACCATCCGATCACGACACGCTGGATGGACAATGACGCCTACGGACACGTCAACAACGTCGTGTACTACAGCTGGTTCGACACCGTCGTGAACCAGTTCCTGATCGCCGGCGGTGTGCTCGACGTGGAGAAGAGCGAGGTGGTCGGATTGGTCGTCGAGACCCAATGCAATTACTTCGCTTCGGTATCTTTTCCCGATCGTGTCTCCGCAGGCTTGCGAGTGGCAAAGCTGGGTACTTCCAGCGTGCGCTACGAGGTCGGGATCTTCCGTGAAGGCGAAGACACGGCCGCTGCGCAGGGGCACTTCGTGCACGTCTACGTCGATCGCGCCACACGGCGTCCCGTCACGCTGCCGCAGGCCATGCGCACCCTCCTGCAAACCATCAGAACCGCAACATGATCGAGACCCCGGAACAGAAGATTGTCGACGCGGCCATCACTTCACGCCGCTCACTGCGCGCCTTTTTGCCCACGCCGGTCGCACGCGAGGACATCGAAGCCATCCTGGAGGTTGCCTCGCGCGCGCCTTCGGGAACCAATACCCAGCCGTGGAAGGTGTACGTGCTGACCGGCGCGGCGAAGGCACGCCTGTCGTCCGAACTAATGCGCGTGCACAACGATCCGAGCTTGGCGCGCGAGCACACCGAGGACTATCCCTACTATCCGCTTACCTGGGTCTCACCCTACATTGATCGGCGGCGCAAGGTGGGCTGGGATCTGTACGGCTTGCTGGGTCTTACGCGCGAAAACAAGGCCGGCATGCATGCCCAGCATGGACGCAACTACGAATTTTTCGAGGCGCCCGTGGGCATGATCTTCACGATCGACAGTGTGATGGAACAAGGCTCCTGGCTGGACTACGGCATGTTCTTGCAGAACATCATGATCGCGGCGCGCGCACGCGGGCTCGATACCTGTCCGCAGGCCGCGCTCAATCCTTTTCATCGAATCGTCGCTCGCACACTCGAATTGCCGGAAAACGAGAGGGTCGTGTGTGCGATGTCGCTCGGCTTTGCCGATCCCGACCGGATCGAGAACTCGCTGAGGACCGAGCGCGAGCCGGTTTCCTCATTCGCGCGTTTCCTGGAATAGCGACATATAGCGACTCGGACCTACCACAGGCGGTGTGCGCGTCAAGCAGGAGGTTTGATCCAAATCGGAAATTTTCTATAAGAAGTTTGTTTAATATCTTGCGCTAACTCCCTCATTTGCTTGCCTATTTTCATCAGTTTGCTAGACTGCAATTCTTTGTAACGGCACGCAAGTTTCAGGGGGGGAAATGTCCGGGCGCGCACTGGGGATCCTGTTATCGTTTTTCGCACTTTGGGTGCTGAGTCCGCAACTCCAGGCATCCGACTCCGGCGCCGGTTCGCGCGCGCAGAAGTTGGCAGGAAAAACCGCGGCGAAAGCTCCGGCTGATACCCGCAAGAAGAAGGCGGCAGCGAGCAAGGCAACCAGTACGTCCGGTACGCAGACCCGCAGCGCCAAGACGACGAGGATGGTCAAGGCGACCAAGGTGGCCTCAAAGAGCAAGAAGCGCACTGCCGCAGCTTCCGCATCCGTTGCACGCAAGGCGGCCGGCGCTGCCGTTGCCGTCCCTGTTCTGACTGCAGGTGAGCTGGCCGGCCTGCACCTCACCGAAGACCCTCTCTCACTAAGATCGAACGCTGCACTGGTGGTTGACCAGTACAGTGCCGAAGTGCTGTTCGAGAAAAATGCGGACGTCTCCTTGCCGATCGCTTCGCTGACAAAGCTGATGACCGCGCTGGTCGTGCTTGAAGCGCGCCAGAATCTGGATGAAGTCCTTGAGATCACTTCCGACGACATCGACCGCTTGAAGAACAGCGGCTCGCGCCTGCGCGTAGGCACGCGCATGACACGCCGCGAAATGCTGCATCTGGCACTGATGAGTTCGGAGAACCGGGCGGCATCGGCATTGGGGCGCCACTATCCGGGCGGGCTGTCGAGCTTCGTACAGGCCATGAACGCACGCGCACGCTCCCTTGGCATGCAGGATGCCCGCTTCGTCGACTCGACCGGGCTTTCCAGCCTCAACCAGGCCTCCGCACAGGATCTGGCCAAGCTGGCGCTCGAGGCCTACCGTCACCCGCTCATTCGCGAATACTCAACCCATTCCAGCCATCTGATTCGGGCCGGCGGGCACCAGCTCCAGTTCCGCAATTCGAACCGGTTGGTGAACCATCCGAACTGGGAGATCGGACTGCAGAAGACCGGCTATATCTCCGAGGCCGGCCGCTGCCTCATCATGCAGGCGCGCGTGGACGGCCGTCCGGTCATCATGGTGTTTCTCGATTCACGCGGCAAGGACTCGCGCCTGGGTGACGCTGCGCGGGTACGCAAGTGGCTGGAAACCGAGCCGCAGCACAACATCATGAGCGCGTCCGCACGGCATAGCTGAACGGACTTGCTTTGCCTCAATGGCTGTGGCGGCCTGCCTCAACCGTTCCTCATCGTGTGTGATACATTGCCCATTCCGCTTCCCCGCAGCGCGGCGTGCGGAGATCCTGTGCGGCCAGCGTCGGCCAGCCGATCGTCAGGACCGCTCCTTGATGCGCGCGCATGAGCGGCCCGCTTGATTCCTGTCCATGAGGCTGCGCAATTCGTGTCTATACCCAAGGTTCTGCTTGTCAATGACGACGCCGCAAGCCTGCTCGCAATCGCGAGCCTGCTGACGCAGCAGGACAAGGGCTACGAAGTCATCACCGCGCGCTCCGGAGAGGAAGCGCTGCGCGAAGTTCTCAGGAATGACTTTGCGGTCATTCTTCTTGACGTCAGTATGCCGGGCATGGATGGCTTCGAAACCGCCGAAGCGATTCATTCCCATCCCCGTTCTGCGGCAGTGCCCATCATCTTCATCACTGCGCATTATGCGGATGAAATGCACCGCCTGAAGGCTTATCAGCGCGGCGCGGTCGACTATCTGTTCACGCCCGTCATACCCCAGATACTGCAGACCAAGGTCGCCGTGTTCGTCGAGCTGGCCAAGAAGAACCTGCAGTTGCGGCGTCAGAAGGAAGAACTGCTGGTCCTCAATCGCGAGCTTCAGGAGCAGCGCCGGCAGGATCTGGAACATCTGAACGAACGCCGCCAGGTCGAGCAGGCCTTGCGCCAATCCCAGGAAGAACTGCGCCAGCTGGCCAGTTACCAGGAACGCATCAAGGAAGACGAGCGCAAGCGCATCGCGCGCGAGATTCACGATGAACTCGGCCAGAATCTGCTGGCACTGCGTATTGATGTGGCGATGCTCCACGCGCGCACCGCAAGTGCGCATCCGAAGCTCAATCGCAAGGTGCACGCAGTACTCGACCACATCGACGCGACGATGAAGGCGATGCGCGCAATCATCAACAACTTGCGGCCGACGGTGCTCGATCTCGGACTGACGGCCGCTATCGAATGGCAGGTCAAGGAATTTCAGCGCCGCACCGGCATCGAATGCAAGCTGGCGATGCCAGACAAGGAGCTGGAGGTTGATGACAGTCGTGCCACGGCGTTGTTTCGCATCCTGCAGGAGTCGCTCAACAACGTCTTCCGCCATGCGCGGGCCACGCAGGCGCGCATCGAGGTTCAGCGCCGCGACGGCCAGGTGTCAATGACGGTGGCCGACAATGGCGTCGGCATTTTTCCGGGCTGCCGCCGCAAGGCGACTTCGTTCGGCTTGGTTGGCATCAAGGAGCGCGTGAGCACGCTCGGTGGTGAATTTCGCATCAAGAGCGGCGAAGAGAACGGTACGATGCTGCACGTGTCGATCCCCGTGGAGGAGGGCAGCGAGGAGGCGGCCCTGAGCGCGGATGCACAGACCGCCGACACGTCTTCACGTGTGAGCACGGCATCCGGACAGCGTCACGTGTTCGCTCCGGTTGACGGCAACGGCGAGGCCGCCTGAATCCGGGAATTGCTTGGATACTGTTGCGGCATTTGATTTTTCTCAACTTCTGGTCGCGCACGATTTGCCGTGAGCTGCCCTCCGGTTGCTGCTCAGGCCAAATTTGCCAGACAATAGTTCGTTCTTTTCTCAGCGGCAACACAGGCTTGCCCGGGTTGTCCGCTATCCCGCCCGTCCCTCATCTTCGGTTCATGCAGCGCCTTGCCTTGCGGCGCAGTGCCAGCAGCGCGCCAACCCGCAACGTCGATGGGTACCGGGCCGGACATTCGAATTCGACAGGAGCTGCGCGTGGATTTCAGGCCGGAATGGACCGATGAGCTGGACGTCAGGGTGCTGCTGGACGTACTGATCGCATTCAAAAAGGGGGACTTCAGCGCACGCATGCCTTCGCACTGGGCGGGCACGGCGGGCAAGGTCGCCGACACCCTCAACGAGGTCATCGAAATCAGCGAGCAATTGCAGATCGAGGTGGCCGAGGTCAGCCGGGCAGTAGGCCGCGAAGGGCGCCTGAATCAGCGCGCCGCTATGATGTTCCCCAGCGGCGGCTGGGGCGCCGTCGTCAAGTCGGTCAATGGTCTGATTGACGATCTCGCGCGTCCCACTACGGAGATGGCGCGCGTCATCGGCGCCGTCGCCAAGGGCGATCTTTCGCAGCGCATGGAAATGGCGGTAGACGGTCGGCCCCTGATGGGACAGTTCCAGAACGCGGCGGTGACGGCCAATGCGATGGTCGATCAGCTCTCCTCGTTCGCAGCGGAAGTGACGCGTGTGGCGCGCGAGGTCGGCACTGACGGCAAACTCGGCGGCCAGGCGCATGTGCCCGGCGTGGCAGGCACCTGGAAGGACCTCACCGACAGCGTGAACTCCATGGCCGGCAACCTGACGTCTCAGGTGCGCAACATCGTCGAGGTGACCACGGCCGTGGCATGCGGCGATCTGTCAAAGAAAATCACGGTGGATGCGCGCGGCGAGATCTTGCAGTTGAAGGGCACGATCAACGCCATGGTCGACCAGCTCAACTCCTTTGCCTCGGAGGTGACGCGTGTGGCGCGCGAGGTCGGCACCGAGGGCAAGCTGGGCGGAAATGCGCAGGTCGCCGGGGTGAACGGCACCTGGAAGGACATGACCGACAGCGTCAACTCGATGGCCTCCAACCTCACTGCGCAAGTGCGCAACATCGCCGAGGTGACCACCGCTGTCGCCAATGGCGATCTGTCGAAGAAGATCACCGTGGATGCCAGGGGCGAGATTTTCGAGCTCAAGACCACGATCAATACCATGGTCGACCAGCTCAACTCTTTTGCCTCGGAAGTCACGCGGGTGGTACGCGAGGTCGGCACCGAGGGCAAGCTCGGTGGCCAGGCGCGGGTCAAGGGCGTCGGCGGAACCTGGAAGGACCTGACAGAAAACGTCAACTTCATGGCCGCCAACCTGACCTCCCAGATGCGCAACATCGCCGAGGTGACGACGGCTGTGGCCAGAGGCGACCTGTCGAGGAAGATTACCGTGGACGTGCGCGGCGAGATTCTGCAGCTGAAGGACACGATGAATACGATGGTCGATCAGCTGCGTTCCTTTGCCTCGGAAGTCACGCGGGTGGCGCGCGAAGTCGGAACGGAAGGGCGCCTCGGCGGGCAGGCCCACGTCCCCGGCGCCAGCGGAACCTGGCGCGATCTCACCGACAACGTCAATTTCATGGCGTCGAACCTGACCGGGCAGGTGCGCAACATCGCGGAGGTGACGACGGCGGTCGCACGCGGCGATCTGTCGAAGAAGATCACGGTGGACGTCAAGGGCGAGATGCTCGAGCTGAAGAACACGATCAACGTGATGGTCGGCCAGCTGTCTTCGTTCGCCTCGGAAGTCACGCGGGTGGCGCGCGAGGTCGGCACCGAGGGCAAGCTTGGCGGCCAGGCGCAGGTCGAGGGAGCTGCCGGCACCTGGAAGGACCTGACCGATAACGTCAATTTCATGGCGGCCAACCTGACCGCACAGGTACGCGGCATTGCCGGCGTCGTGTCGGCCGTGGCCAGCGGCGACCTGACGAAGAAGATGACGGTGGCCGCCAGCGGCGAGATCGCGGCGCTGGCCAACACGATCAACGAAATGACGGCTACCCTGGCCCTGTTTGCCGATCAGGCCACCACGGTGGCGCGCGAGGTTGGCGTGGAGGGCAAGCTTGGCGGGCAGGCTTCCGTGCCGGGTGCGTCGGGAACCTGGAGGGACTTGACCGAAAACCTCAATCGCATGGCAGCGACACTCACGACGCAGGTGCGCGCGATTGCGGAAGTGGCCACGGCGGTGACGCGCGGCGATCTCTCGCGTTCGATTCAGGTGGAAGCACGCGGCGAGCTGGCGGACCTCAAGGACAACATCAACGAGATGATCCGCAACCTGAAGGAAACCACGAACAAGAACGCGCAGCAGGATTGGCTGAAGACCAACCTCGCGCGCTTTTCGCGCCTGCTGCAGGGGCAGCGCGACCTGTCAGCCGTCACCACGCTGATCCTCTCCGAGCTGGCGCCGCTGGTGTCGGCTCATCATGGCGTGTTCTACATGATGGACTCCCAGGAAGAGGACGCGCGTCTGCGCCTGATCGCCAGCTATGGCTATCGTTCCGAGCGCAAGCTTCCGCGTGCATTCCTTCCGGGGGAGGGACTGGTCGGGCAGTGCGCATTGGAGAAGCAGCGCATCTGGCTGGTCAATGTGCCGCGCGACTATGTCCAGATTTCCTCGGGACTGGGCGCAGCGCCGCCGACCAACATCGTCGTTCTGCCGATTCTCTTCGAGCAGCAGGTCAAGGCCGTGATCGAACTGGCCTCGCTGGACCGCTTCACGGAAACCCATCTTTGGTTCCTCGATCAGTTGATGGAATCCATCGGCGTGGTGCTCAATACCATCGAAGCCAATACCCGCACCGAAAGCCTGCTCACGCAGTCGCAATCGCTGGCGCGCGAGCTGCAGCAGACCAACATGGAGCTGGCGGAAAAGGCGCGCCTGCTGGCCGAGCAGAACTACGAGGTTGAACGCAAGAACAGGGAAGTGGAGCAGGCCAAGCTCGCGCTGGAGGAAAAGGCGACACAGCTGGCGGTTTCATCGCGCTACAAATCCGAGTTCCTGGCCAACATGTCGCACGAGCTGCGCACGCCGCTGAACAGCCTGCTGATTCTTTCGCAGCAACTGGCCGACAACCCGAACGGCAATCTGAGTGAACGCCAGATCGAGTTCGCACGTACCATCCACGGCGCCGGCAGCGACCTGTTGACGCTGATCAATGACATTCTCGACCTGTCCAAGATCGAATCCGGAACCGTCACACTCGAGCTTTCCGAATACCGATTCTCCACGCTGGCGGGCTATGTCGACCGTACCTTCCGCCACATGGCCGAGGCACGCCAACTGGCATTCTCCGTAGACCTGGCCGACAACCTGCCGGCCACCATCGTGACCGACACCACGCGCCTGCAGCAGATCCTGAAGAATCTGCTGTCGAATGCCTTTAAGTTCACCGGCCAAGGCAAAGTGGCGCTGCGCATGGAGCTGGCCGATGGCGGCTGGAGCCCCGATCATGCCGGGCTCAGCCAGGCCGATGCCGTCGTGGCCTTCGCCGTATCGGACACGGGCGTTGGCATCCCGGCCGAGAAGTTGCAGCTGATCTTCGAGGCATTTCAGCAGGCTGACGGCAGCACGGCGCGCAAGTACGGCGGAACGGGTCTGGGCTTGTCGATCAGTCGCGAGCTGGCACGCCTGCTGGGCGGGGAGATCCGCGTGACCAGCGAGGTCGGCGCCGGCAGCACATTCACGCTGTACTTGCCCTATGGCCGCCATGCCGTGGCGCACGGCGAGGGGCGGCCACTGGTTCCGGCTTCTACCGTGGCCAAGCCGCTGTCCTCCGCAACGGACGTGCTCATGCCTGCGCAACGCTTGCCTGCCGAGATGGTTGCCGCGGAAGCCGACGAACCCCGCGGTGACGATCGTCATCAGGCCGGGCCAGGCGACCAGTCCGTGCTGATTGTCGCTTCCGACGCTGCGTTGATCGCGCGCGTCATGGCGCATGCGCATGCGAAAGGATTCAAGGCCATCGTCGCCCAGTTCCCGCACGGTGCGCTCACGCTCGCGCGCGACTATCTGCCGACGGCGATTCTGCTTGACATGGAGGCAGGCGGAGGCGGCGCCGAGCAAGTGCTGGCACGCCTCAAGCGCGATCCATCCACGCGCCACATACCGGTTCACGTCGTTTCCGGCAGTGCCGATCGCCTGTCGCTGATTCGCGCCGGCGCATTTGCGGTGATGGCGCCGCCGGTTGGCGAGCGGCAGCTGGACGCGACGTTCCTGCGCATGCAGAAGTTCACGGGGCGACGCCGTCTGCTGGTGGTCGAGGGAGATAACGCGCGCCGTGAGGCGATCGTGCAGCTGATTCAGGCGCACGATGTGGAAGTGGAATGCGTGGCTGCCGGAGAGGCGGCGCGCAAACGCCTGCATGAGGCAACGTTTGACTGCATGGTGCTGGCACCGGTGCTGCCGGACATGAACGGCAGCACCTTGCTGGAAGAGCTGGCACAGGATGATGTTCTGCACGAGCTGCCCGTCGTGGTCTACCCCGCAGGACAGATCGGGCGCCGTCAGGGAGCGCAGCTGAAGCGGCTTGGCAAATCCATGGCCCTGAAGGAAACGGCATTGCCGGAACGTCTGCTCGATGAAACGGCCCGGTTCCTGCATCGGACGCCTGCCGGCCTGCCCAATCAGCAGCGGCGCCTGCTGGAACAGGTGCATGAACAGGACATTGCGCTGGCGGGGCGCAAGGTGCTGATCGTCGATGACGATCTGCGCAACATCTTTGCGTTGAGTTCGCTGCTTGAGCGTTACGGGATGCGCGTGTCGTTTGCCGAGAACGGCAGGGACGGAATACAGGCGCTGGAGAAAGAAGACGATATCGAGATCGTGCTGATGGACATCATGATGCCGGAGATGGACGGCTACGACACCATGCGCGCGATTCGCAAGCAGAAGCGCTTCAAGGACCTCCCGATCATCACGCTGACGGCAAAGGCGATGAAGGGCGACCGCGACAAGTGTCTGGAGGCCGGCGCCTCCGACTATGTGACCAAGCCGGTCGACGTCGAGCGACTGCTGTCGATGATGCGGGTCTGGCTGTATCGCTAGTTCGTGGACTGGCGAATTTCGGCTTTCGATTTGCGTCGAATGGATCGGCGATGAGTGCCAGGCGCGAAGCGCAGCCAGGCGAGCCTGAGTGGAGCGCATTCGCCGCGCCCCAACCGCCTGCAGGATGGCGGCGCGACCGCAATGCGGCGTGTGGCGCAGTCCTAAGCGGCCGCGCTCTGCGGGACGTAACCGAGTACGGCCGAGATATCGGCGGCGGTCTTGACCAGATCGTCCAGCCATTCTTCGCGCAGGCGGTCACCCGGTGCCGAGATTGACAGCCCGGCGATCAGCTTGCCGCTGTCGTCGTGTATACCGGCGGCCATGCAGCGCACGCCCAGTTCCAGCTCCTCGTTGTCGCGCGCGTAGCCGCGTGCGCGTACCAGACTGAGTTCACGCTCCAGCTTGGCCAGGTCCGTGATCGAATTCTTGTTGTGGCCTGCCAGGCCGGTGCGCGTGGCATAGGCGCGTACCTGTTTGGCATCATCGACCGACAGGAACAGCTTGCCGGTGGAAGTCAGATGCAGCGGTGCGCGACCGCCGATGGCGCGCACGACCTGCATGCCGGAACGCTCGGAGAAGGCGCGGTCGATGTAGACGATTTCGTCACCCTGACGCACGGACAGATTGACCGTCTGCTGCGTCTTGCGGTGCAGGGCGCGCATGAAATCGAGCGCAGCCTCGCGCACGTTGAGTCGGCTCTTGACGATATTGCCCAGTTCCAGGAGGCGCATGCCCAGGCGGTAGGAACCGGCGTCCGCGCGATCGACGAAGCGTTTAATGACCAGATCGTTCAGGATGCGGTGGGCGGTCGACGGATGCAGTCCGGTCATGCTGGACAATTCCTTGAGACTCACCGGATCCGGATGCTGTGCGAGGGCGTCCAGCAACGAGACCATGCGTTCGATGACCTGGATGGATGTGGAGCTTTCACTTGCGGGTTCGGATTTCATGGCAGTGCGTTGTGCGATGCAATAGACGTGTTTATACCACATTGTGAAAATTCGAAAAAGACGAGCGAAAGCTTTGCTCGTGTACAAGTAATAATTTTCAACCCGTCCGATGCGACCCGGTCTGCCTGCAGCCGGCATAATGGCGGTTCGAGAACGAGAGAGGGGAGGGGGATATGCGCGTAGGCCTGTTCGTGACCTGCCTGGTCGATGCCATGCGACCCGAAATCGGGTTCTCCACGCTCAAGCTGCTGGAGGCTGCCGGGTGCCAGGTGGAAGTGCCGATGCAGCAGACTTGCTGCGGCCAGCCCGCCTACAGCTCGGGCGATCGCAAGGCCGCGCGTGCGCTGGCCGAGAAGTTCGTCGAGGAATTCGAAGGATTCGACTACGTCGTGATTCCGTCCGGATCCTGCGGCGGCAATGTCAAGGTGCACTACGCTGATCTGTTCGCCGATGATCCGGCCTGGCGTGAACGCATGGAGCGCCTGGCGCCGCGCGTGTACGAACTGACCGATTTTCTGCACAGCGTCGTGCAGGTCGGCAAGCTGCCGGACGGCGAGCGCCCTGGCCATGTGACCTACCACGATTCCTGCTGCGGCTTGCGCGAACTCGGCGTGCAGGCACAGCCGCGCGCGTTGCTTGACAAGGCCGGCGTGGAAATCCGGGAAATGACCGACAGCCGCCAGTGTTGCGGCTTCGGCGGGACCTTTTCCCTCAAGTACGGTGACATTTCCTCGGCCATCGTCGACGAGAAATGCGCGAACATCCAGGCAACCGGCGCACCGGCCGTCGTGCTCGGCGACCTCGGCTGCATGCTCAACATCGAGGGCCGGCTACGACGCATCGGCGATAAGACCACGCGCGTACTGCACGTGGCGCAGGTGCTGGCGGGAGAGGGCTGATGCAAGTCCAGTCGATGCATTTCAAGGCGCGCGCCGGTCAGAAACTGGCGGACCAGCGGCTGCAGCAGAATCTGAAAAAACTGTCCACCAAGTTCGTCTCGGGACGCGCTTCGGCGATCCTGGAACTTGACGACTTCGAAGGCACGCGCGATGCCGCCATCGAGCGCCGCATGCGCGCCATCGAAAACCTCGACGGGTGGCTCGAGACCTTCGAGCGCGAAGCGACGCGCCGCGGCGCAACCGTGCTGTATGCCGAGACGGCGGAAGACGCCTCGCGTCTGGTGGTCGAGATCGCGCAGAAGCATGGCGTGAAGAAGGCGATCAAGACCAAGTCCATGGTCTCGGAAGAGATGGCCTTGAATCGCGCGCTGGAAGCAGCCGGTGTCAAGGCGATCGAAACCGACCTCGGTGAATACATCCTGCAGATCAACAACAACGAGGCGCCTTCACACATCATTGCACCCGTGGTGCACAAGGACCGGGAAGAAATCTCCGACCTGTTCGCCCGTGTGCACCAGCGCCCGCGCCTGACGGACATTCCGCAGATGACGCGCGAGGCGCGCGCCATGCTGCGTCCGCAGTTTCTGTCGGCCGACATGGGCATTACCGGCGGCAATTTCGTCATTGCCGAGACTGGCTCGGTGGCGATCGTGACCAACGAGGGCAACGAAGGCATGTGCACGATCATGCCGCCCAAGGTGCACGTGGTCGTGACCGGTATCGAAAAGGTCCTGCCGACGCTGGACGACTTTGCCACCGTCATGCGCCTGCTGCCGCGCTCGGCCACCGGCCAGTCGATCTCGAATTATGTTTCTTTGCTGACCGGCCCGAAGCGGGAAGAGGATGCGGACGGACCCGAGCACATGTATTTCGTGCTGGTCGATGCCGGGCGCACGAAACTGGTGGGCAGCGAGTTCCAGGACATGCTGCGCTGCATCCGCTGCGGCGCCTGCATGAACCATTGCCCGGTCTACCAGAAAATTGGCGGGCACAGCTACGGCTGGGTCTACCCGGGGCCGATGGGCAGCGTGCTCACACCGTCCTATGTCGGCGTCGAGAATGCACTCGACCTGCCGCAGGCCTCGACGCTGTGCGGCGAATGCCATGTCGTGTGTCCGGTGAAAATTCCCTTGCCCGATCTGCTGCGCAAGCTGCGCGAGAAACAGGTGGCGCAGCACCTGCGGCCCGGGACCGAAAGGATGGGGCTTGCGGCATGGGCCTTCGTTGCGAAACGGCCGACGCTGTACCGGCTGGCAGCAAAGGTCGGCACGCGTGTGCTGCGCCTGATGGCTGGTGGCCGACGCACGATCTCGAAGCTGCCTTTCGGCTCAGGCTGGACTGACTACCGGGAGATGCCGGCGCCGTCCGGCAAGACCTTTCACGAACTGTATCGGGAACGGCAGCGCAAGGCGTAGGGAGGGCGCATCATTTCGATGCGCGCCTGAGCGCCTGGCGGACACCCCGGGATGCAACCGCCATGCGGAAACCGGTGAACTGCGCGGAGGACTCGACGGCAGGATCTCCGCGGAGCATCAACTCACGGCTTTCGCCTTCCGACAAGGCCGGAGCACTTCCGCTTTCCGGCGCGGCACATCAGGGGCGGCCCGTACGAGCCGGCCGTCAGGGCGCCGGCAGGAGGGGGCGTCCGTCCTTTTGACGATCCTGTACGTCCTGTACGGCCTGTTCCAGTGCTTCCAGGCGTCGCTCGGTGGCGGGATGCAGGGCGGTGTAGCCATTGCGGACCGAGGCCGGATAGCGCTTCGCCAGATCGCGCCAGAAGGGCACGACGGGTTCCAGCGCGTAGCCGGCGCGCGCCAGCAGGTAGACCGATAGCTTGTCGGCGGCAAGGTCGAACTCGGGCACGACCGGGCGCAGGCCGGCCATCCCGGTCATCGTTGCCAGATCCGGTTGCAGGCGCACCAGGTTGTCAATGATGCCGCCGGCAGTTGCGTCCTGATTCATGCGTGCTGCATGACCGAGGATGCCGTGCGCCATTTCCCGGGCGATCACGTAGGCCAGTTCCTCGTCGCTGCCCACCGTCGCCAGCATGCCGCGCGTGAGCAGAATGCGATGGCCGTCTCCGTAGGCATTGACGTTGGGACTGTTGCCGATTTCGATGTTGAAGGCGCAGGCCTGGGTGAGCGGTACGTTCAGTGTCAGTTCACGCGCATTGCGCTGCACGGTGATTTGCAGCGCGTCGCGCTTTGCAATCAGGGGAATGAGCAGGGCCGCGGCTTCCCGATCCGCGTGTTCGCCTTCCGGAAAGTCCAGTCCTTCCACCTTGAGCAGCGCATCGCCGGGGCGCAGGCCGGCCCGTTCGGCGCCGCTGGCCGGCAGCACGTCGCTTACCTGCAGGCGATCGCCGACTCCGAGCATCGCCTGTGCGGCATTGCGCAATTGCTCCGGGAATGAGTGGCTGTTCCTCGCCCGGAATCCGAGCAGCGGGCGTGCATGGCGACGGCACAGTTCGGCATTGGTCACCAGCAGGGGCGCTGCCATGCGGTAGACGCGCTGGCGCGCCGATACCAGTTCCTGCAGCTTGCGGATCTCGGCGGTGCTGAGCTGTGCCGTGCGTGTTTCGTCCGGCGCCAGGGCTGGCGTGGGACCCGTGCCGGCACAGCCGGCCAGAGCGGCCAAGGCAACCAGGACGCACCATCCGCGCCGCAAGCGCAGGCCTGCTCGTGCAAGTCCAGCCACGCTCACTCCTTGCCGGTGCTGCCGAAGCCACCCGCGCCGCGTGCGCTCGACTCGAACTCGTCAACCACGTTGAAACCCACTTGCATCACGGGAACGATCACCAGTTGCGCCAGACGTTCCATCGGGTTGAGCGTGAAGGCGGCGCTACCGCGATTCCAGGTTGAAACCATCAGCTGGCCCTGATAGTCGGAATCGATCAGGCCGACCAGATTGCCAAGCACGATGCCGTGCTTGTGGCCGAGCCCGCTGCGCGGCAGGATCATTGCAGCGTAACCGGGATCGGCGATGTGGATCGCCAGCCCGGTCGGCACCAGCGTGGTCTGGCCGGGTTCGAGCACCAGCGGCGCGTCGATGCAGGCGCGCAGGTCGAGGCCGGCGCTGCCGGGCGTGGCGTACGCCGGCAGCAACTCTTTCATGCGAGCGTCGAGGATCTTCAGGTCAACGGTTTTCATTTCGATTCCGGAAATTGGGGAGCTTGAATGCGTATGGCGATCTCGGCGATCAGGCGGCGCGCCAGGTTGAGCTTGGAAGCGCGGGGCAGCTTCGTGTGGCCGTTCTCGTCGAACAGCACGAGTTCGTTGTCATCCATGCCGAAGGTGCGGGGGCCGATGTTGCCCACCAACAGAGGGATGCCTTTCTTGCGGCGCTTCTGTTCGCCGTACTCGAGCAGATTTTCAGACTCGGCCGCGAAACCGACGCAGTAGGGCGGGCTGGGACTTGCGGCGACTGCGGCCAGGATGTCCGGGTTCTGGGCGAATTCCAGTTGCGGGACGTCGCCTTCGCCCTTTTTCTTGAGTTTCTGTTCGCTGGCATTCGTTACGCGCCAGTCGGCCACTGCTGCAACCGCGATGAATACATCCTGATCGCCCAGCCGGGACATCACCACGTCGTGCATCTGCTGCGCGGTTTGCACATTCAGGCGATGCACGCCCCAGGGGCTGGCCAGCGCAGTGGGGCCGGCCACCAGCGTGACTTCGGCGCCGGCTTCGCGCGCGGCGCGCGCCACGGCGAACCCCATCTTGCCGGAGGAAAGATTCGTGATGCCACGCACGGGGTCGATCGGCTCTAAGGTGGGTCCGGCGGTCAGCAGCACGCGGCGGCCGGTCAGTGACTTGGCCTGGAAGGCGGCGATGACTTCCGCGAGCAGGAATTCCGGTTCCAGCATGCGGCCCATGCCGGTTTCGCCGCAGGCCTGCTCGCCTGCTTCCGGACCGAGAACCGATACGCCATCTTCGCGCAGTTGCACGACGTTGCGGCGGGTGGCGGAGTTTTGCCACATCTCCACATTCATGGCCGGTGCAACCAGCAGCGGAATGCTGGCAGGACGTGCGATGCACAGCGTCGAGAGCAGATCGTCGCAGGCGCCGTGGGCGAGCTTGAACAGAAAGTCGGCCGAGCAGGGTGCGATCAGAATGGCGTCGGCACCACGCGTCAGGTCGATGTGCGGCATGTTGTTGGCGATGCGCGCATCCCACTGATCGGTGTGGACGGTGCGGCCTGACAAGGCCTGCATCGTCACCGGGGTGATGAATTGTGTCGCGGCAGCGGTCATCACGACCTGCACGCTGGCCCCGTTCTTGACCAGCATGCGCGTCAATTCGGCTGCCTTGTAGCAGGCGACCCCGCCGGTCAGGCCGAGTACGATGTGTTTGCCAGCCAGTTCCATTTCATGTTCTCCATGCGAGGCAATTCGGACGGCGAAACGTCTTCGCGTTTGCAGGTGATGCGGGATCTTCCAGTACGAGGGGCTGCTATTTTCCGACCCGGCGTAATTCGTCCAGCACGAACAGCGCGGCGCCGCCAACGATGGCCATGTCTGCCACGTTGAACGCCGGCCAATGCCAGCCGGACGCGTGGAAATCGAGAAAATCGATCACGTGGCCGTAGCGGCTGCGGTCGATCAGGTTGCCGATCGCACCGCCCAGAATCAGCGTCAGCGACCAGCAGAACATCTTCTGGCCCGCATGGCGCCTGAGCAGGTAGAGAATTACGAAGATCGCGATCACGGCCACGCCGGTGAAGAACCAGCGTTGCCAGCCGCCTGCGCCGGCCAGGAAGCTGAATGCCGCGCCGCGATTGTAGGTCAGGACCAGGTTGAAGAACGAGGTGACCGGCAGAGATTCGCCATAATCGAACACGCGGGTGATCGCCGCCTTCGTGAGCTGGTCGATCAGTACGATGACGGCCGCGATGCTCAGCCAGGGCCAAACGCGCGGCTGCTGCTGCAGAAAGCTTCCCTTGTATGCCATGCGGTCCTCAGGCGACGCGGCGTGATTCGCCGGCGCCGAACAGGTTGGAGACGCAGCGCCCGCAAATGCCAGGGTGCTCCGGATCGGCGCCAACGTCGGCACGATAGTGCCAGCAGCGCTCGCACTTCTGCTCGGTCGACGGCGTGACGATGACGCCTTCTTCGTCTTCGCTGGGCACGCGCGTGACCCTGGCCTGCGAAGTGATGAAGATGAACTTCAGGTCGTCGCCGAGGCTGGCAAGCAG
>JAEZHR010000265.1 GCA_023416415.1 Pseudomonadota bacterium | reverse complement strand
GTGTAGAAGAGCGCGTGCACGCCCTCAACGGCACGTTCTTCATCGACAGCGCTCCCGGCAAGGGCACGACGCTGACAGTCCACATTCCCATCGCCCCTACAAAACCCGCGCCGGACCGCTTCAATCTGGTTGACAGCCAGTAACCCCCTGTTGCCGGTGAACTTGGACAGTTCGTCGTCGAAGATCCTGACCGCCCGCCCTACCGTCCCTTGTCCATTGCCGAAGCGAACGGTGAGCGACTTGTCGTTCCGGGCGTAAGCGTCAGCAGTGGCTGCAGCCAAAGCGGAAAATTCCGCGCAACCGTGCCGGCCAAGCTGCTGCGCATCCTGGCCGGCACGATCAGCGGTATCGACGCCGCGCAGACGATACCGGCCGCTGCGAGAAAGGTAATCGGCCAGCGCGTCGCCGTACACGGCAACGAGCGTGACAACGAACCCAGTGGCTATCAGGTGTATTCGACCGCGCGTTCGAGATACCGAGCCGCACGGCCTTACGGCAGGCGCGCCAAAACCTGATCGACGATGCGTGACGGCGGCATGGCGACATCAAACTCGGCACCCAGTTCGTCGGCCTGCAGGGGTTCGAGGTCGCGATATTGGCTTTCAAGCAGCGAAAAGGGCATGTAATGTCCGCTGCGGGCGAGCATACGTTCGGCAATCAGCTCGCGCGCACCGGTGAGGTGGACGAAGATCAGATCGGGGTCGGCCTCGCGCAGGATGTCGCGATAGCGCCGCTTTAGTGCGCTGCACGTCAGCACCGTGCCCTGCCCGATGTCGCGCTCCGCGTGCAGAAGATCGCGCAGCGCGAGCAGCCAGGATTGGCGATCCGCATCGGCGAGGGGCACGCCGATGCGCATCTTCTCGATGTTCGCCGGGGAATGGAAGTCGTCACCCTCGATGTCGCGCACGCCGAGCCGGGCAGCCAGCTGGCGGCCAACCTCGCTCTTGCCGGCGCCGGAGACGCCCATGACCACCCAGCGACGTTCGCGAGCGGGGATGGCACAGGGGGAATCGGAATGAAGCTCGGGAGTGGACATGCCGGATCGCGAATGTTGGCGAACACACCGACTGCATTCTAGTAGCCATGCTGCGTCTGCAAACCACTTCTCCACTTTCGTGGGTGGCGCCGCGTAAGGAAGCTTCACCAGGAATGCAAGGATCTTCCACACCGGGGCAACGCCGTGACGGTATGTGGTCGCCCCTTTTTTTTGCGCTGCGGCAAAACCGGCGACAGGCAATTGCACGGCACGACCAGGCGTACGTGCGGACGGAGGCATCGACAGGGAAAACAATGCTGGAACGTCGCGCCGGCCGAATGGCGGCGCAAGGCAGAAAAAGGCGAGATGGGCGGAGCAGTGCAAACGCACCCTCCCTGCAGGGAGGGTGCGCGTAGGCGTGCGTTACTACCCTACTTCATCTTGCACTCGTCGACGTAGGCGTCGCCATGACCCGTGAACACGCGGCCCATGGTCTTGTTCGTCACCCGACCCTGCGCATCCTTGTGGATGACGCGCATGTAGTAGTCCTGGATCGGATACTGGTTGCGATTGAACTTGAATTCGCCACGCACCGACTTGAAGTTCGCAGCCTTGAGCGCGGCCAGCAGCGCCGGCTTGTCTTCGACCTTGCCCTTGACGCCGCGCACCGCCGCATCCATCAGCAAGGCGGCGTCATAGCCCTGCGAGGCGTACAGCGACGGCAGGCGGCCGTATTCCTTCTGGAAATCGGCAACGAAGCGCTTGTTCTGCGGATTGTCCATGTCGTGCCCCCACTGCGAGGCGTTGACCATGCCCAGCATCGGCTCACCAACGGCCTTGATGATGTCCTCGTCGGCGGAGAATCCGGGGCCGAACAGCTGAGCCGACTTCGACAGGCCGGCATCGACGAACTGCTTGATGAAGTTGATACCCATGCCGCCCGGCAGGAAGAAATAGACCGCGTCTGGCTTGAGCGCACGGATCTGGGCCATTTCCGGGCCGTAATCGAGCTGGCCGAGCTTGGTGTAGATCTCCTCGCCGACATTCCCCTTGTAGTAGCGCTTGAAACCCGCCAGCGCATCCTTGCCGGCCGGGTAGTTCGGTGCCACCAGCACAACGTTCTTGAATCCGCGCTCGGTCACCATCTTGCCGACGGCCTCGTGCAGGTTGTCGTTCTGCCAGGCGACGTTGAAGAAATAGGGGTTGCACTGCGCGCCGGCGTACTGCGAAGGTCCGGCATTGGCGCTGATGAACGGGACCTTGGCGTTGAAGACGGCCGGGCCGACGGCCAGCATCACGTTCGAGAAGACGATGCCGGTCATGAAATCGACCTCGTCGCGCTTGATCATGCGCTCGACCAGCTGGCGCGCCGCATCCGGCTTCTGCTGGTCGTCGCCGGAAATCACCTGCACCGGCCGGTCGCCGAACTTGTTGTCAAGGTGCTTGAGGGCGAGTTCGAACCCGTCGCGAATGTCAACGCCCAAGCCAGCGCCCGCGCCCGAGAGCGTGGTGATCATGCCGACCTTCACCGGCTCCTGAGCCTGCACGGCAACGCTCGCCGCCAGCCCCAACGACAATGCGAGATAACGGATTCCCTTCACGATCGACTCCTCTCTGGATGATTGAACAGATGCGGGCCACCGGCCTGCGTTGACTTTGAATGGCAACAAGGATACTACGGGCTGTGACCATAAGTTGTCATTCTTCAAGTTCGTGTATTCTTCCACCCTTGCTCACAGTCGTTCTGCCGCGCAGCATCCCTCCTCCCGATGGACCCCACGCTGATTCTCGAAAACCTGCTCAACGGCCTGCAGTTCGGCCTCATGCTGTTCCTCCTGGCAGCGGGCCTGACGCTGGTGTTCGGCATCATGGATTTCATCAACCTGGCGCACGGCTCGCTGTACATGGCGGGTGCCTACTTCGCGGCCACCTTCACCGCCCTGACCGGTTCGTTCTGGCTCGGCCTGCTGCTGGCCGTTGCCGCCACCGCCGTGTTCGGCGTGCTGCTGGAAATGTCGGTGCTGCGCCGCCTGTACGGCCGCGATCATCTGTCCCAGGTGCTGGCGACCTTCGCATTGATACTGATCTTCAATGAAGGCGCGCGCATGATCTGGGGCGCCCAGCCGCTGATGCTCAACACGCCGGCCGCACTGGCGCAGCCGCTCGAACTGCTGCCCGGTTTCCACTATTCCGCCTTCCGCCTGTTCATCATCGTCGCCGGCATCGCGGTCGCCGCCCTGCTCTATGCGATCGTGGTCAAGACGCGGCTGGGCATGCTGGTGCGCGCCGGCGCCTCCAACCGCGAGATGGCCACTGCCATGGGCATCAACATCAAGCTGGTCTTCACGCTGCTGTTCGCTTTCGGCGCCGCGTTGTGCGCGGTCGCAGGCGCGCTGCTGGGCAGCATGCTCGCGGTGCAGGTCGGCATGGGCGAAAGCATCCTGATCCTGGCTTTCGTGGTGGTGGTCATCGGAGGCATCGGCTCGGTGCGAGGCGCCCTGGTCGGCGCGCTGCTGGTGGGCGTCGTCGACACGGCCAGCCGCACGCTGCTGCCGGTGTTCCTGCGCACCGTCATGCCCTCCGAACTGGCCTCGTCGGTCGGCCCGGCCATCGCCTCGATCCTGATCTACGTGCTGATGGCGGCCGTCCTGTTCTTCAAGCCGCAAGGCCTGTTCCCGGCGCGGGGATGACATGCAAAGCAAGCTCCATCATCCGCTCTCGCCGCTCGTTTCGCTTGTGCTGCTGGCGCTGCTCGCGGCCTGGCCCTGGATCGCCGAGGCCATCGGCGCGGACTTCTACATCGGCCTGGCCAGCCGCCTGCTGATCTTCGCACTGGCCGCGACCAGCCTGAACCTCGTGCTCGGATTCGGCGGCATGATCAGCCTCGGCCATGCGGCCTACTTCGGCGCAGGCGCCTACACCATCGGCATCCTGATGCAACACGGCGTGCTGTCGGGCTGGATCGGCTTTGCCGCAGCGCTCCTGGTCGGCGCCCTGCTCGCGCTGATCGTTGGTGCGATCTCGCTGCGCACGCGCGGCGTGTACTTCATCATGATCACGCTCGCGTTCGCGCAAATGATCTACTACCTGGTCATTTCCCTGCGCGATTACGGCGGCGACGACGGCATGAGCCTGTATCAGCGCTCCGACCTCGGTTTCGACATCTCCGGCGACACCGCTTTCTACTATGTTGTGCTGATGCTGTGCGCAATCGCTTTCCTTCTGGTGCAGCGTCTGCTGAACGCGCGCTTCGGCCGTGTCGTGCAGGGCATCGGCGAGAACGAGGCACGCATGGAAGCGATCGGCTATCCGGTGTTTCGCTACAAGCTGGCATGCTTTGCGATCGGCGGCGCGCTGGCTGCGCTGGCCGGTGCGCTGCTGGCCAACCAGAACATGAGCGTGAGCCCCGATCTGTTGCACTGGACGCAGTCGGGCATGCTGATGGTGATGGTCATCCTCGGCGGCGTCGGCACCCTCTGGGGCGGCGTGATCGGCGCAGTGGCCTTTCTGCTGCTGGAGGAGGTGCTGGCCGGCCATACCGAACACTGGCAGCTCGTACTGGGCCTGATCCTGCTGGCTGTGGTGATGTTGCTGCCCAACGGTATCGCCACCCTGTTGCAGCGGAGGCAGGCGTGAGCGCGCTGCTGGAACTGCGTGAGCTGTCGAAGCGCTTCGGCGGCATCGTGGCCACCGACAACCTGAATCTGGCGGTCGAACGCGGCGAAATCCACGCCATCATCGGCCCCAACGGCGCCGGCAAGACGACGCTGATCCACCAGATCTCGGGCAGTCTCGCCCCGAGCGCGGGCAGTGTGCATTTCGATGGGCAGGACGTCACGCGACTGTCCATGCATGCACGCGTGCGACGCGGCCTGGCGCGCTCCTACCAGATCACCAACGTCTTCAAGGCCTATTCCGTGCTCGACAACATCGCGCTGGCGGTGCAGGCCCGAAAAGGCAGCGGTGTGGGTTTCTGGAAGCCGGCCATCGCCGAGCGGACGCTCTTTGACGAAGCACGCATGCTCGCCGAGCGCGTCGGACTGTCCGCGCGCGCAGACGCCCCGGCCTCCAGCCTCTCGCACGGCGAACAGCGCCAGCTTGAAGTGGGGCTGGCGCTGGCAACACGCCCGAAGCTGTTGCTGCTGGACGAGCCGATGGCCGGCATGGGCATGGACGAGTCGGCGCGCATGATTCCGCTGATCGAGAGCCTGGCGCCCGAGGTGACGGTGGTGCTGATCGAGCACGACATGGATGCGGTGTTCCGTCTCGCCCATCGCATTTCGGTGTTGGTGTCAGGACGCATCATCGCCACCGGTGGCGCCGACGCCATTCGCGCCGACCGTGACGTGCAGAAGGCCTACCTCGGCGAGGAGGCGGCATGAAAACGCTACTGCGGGTCGAGGGGCTGGAAACTGCCTACGGAAACAGCCAGGTGCTGTTCGGCGTGGGCTTTGAAATCCGTGAAGGCGAGGTCATGACACTGCTGGGGCGCAACGGCGCCGGCAAGTCCACGACACTACGATCCATCCTCGGCCTGACGCCTTCGCGCGCCGGCCGTGTCGAATTCCTCGGCCAGCGCATCGAGCGCATGGCGCCCGACCGCATCGCGCGCATGGGTATCGGGTACGTGCCCGAAGGACGCCAAATCTTTCCCAATCTGACGGTCCACGAAAACCTCGTGGCCTTCGCGAGCAATCGCAACGGCAGTGCGATCCCCTGGACGCTGGCGCGGGTCTACGCGATGTTCCCGCGCCTGCAGGAGCGCGCGCGCAACATGGGCAACCAGCTCTCCGGAGGCGAACAGCAGATGCTGGCCATCGGGCGCGCGCTGATGACCAATCCGCACCTGCTGATCCTCGATGAAGCGACCGAAGGTCTGTCGCCGATCGTCCGCGAGGAAATCTGGCGCTGCCTGGGCAACTTGCGCGAGCAGGGGCAGACCATCCTCGTGATCGACAAGTACGTGGAACGGCTGTTGAAGCTGGCAGACCGACATACGGTGATCGAGCGCGGAAAGGTCGTATGGCAGGGATCGAGCGAAGCGCTGCGCGCCGAGCCGGAGATCTGGCATCGGTATGTCGGGGTATGAACCGTTCGTGACGCGTCACGCACGACGAAGCCGGTGCACACGCATTCCCTGACGACTTGCAATGCAGCCTTCATGGCCTTGCGTTTCCTTGCAATGCCAGCCGCGCAAGTGCGGCAACCAGGCCCGCGATGATTGCGAGCGCCACCATCCACTTTTAAATCAGGTGCAGCTTCCACAAGGTACTGATGAGCCCCCGGCTCTTCTCCGCAGCCGGCTTCGGAAACGGGGAACTGCTGCAGGTACAGGAAACCAAGAAATGCCGCGCTGACGGCCGCCGCGCGCCAGCCAGATCATCAGCACTACGCGGCCCAGTCGCCGCCTACGATTCGCAAGTACGAGCAGCCACCAGCAGAACGTATCGTTGCGAAAAGCCGGAGCGTTCAGTTTCGCGAGATACGCATCCAGGTTCTTTCCCGGGACAGAACACAAGCTCCCCATGTATTTCGCGGGAAAGCGCATGCGCCATTTCCAATAGGCGCTTGCTTGCGTTTTCTCATGGTGCCCGTCGGCATCGAATGCGTAGTATCCAGATCGTCGCGTGTCCGGCGTGCGGAAGCGTCGTCCGCCGAAGCAGCGGCATCGCCGGAGCGCAAACGATGCACTTCACAAACGAGTGAAAAGCGGATGACACATGGATACCAGGCTTAGCGAAGAGATCGAGCATCATGCAACGCAAGACGTTGTATCCCCCCGCTTCGACCCGGACAGCACCCTGACGCATGCCGATCTCCTGATCGGATCCATTCTCCTCCCGAGACGCAACCCGCTGTCCCTGTTCATGATGCCGTACAGGTTTGCAGCCGGAAAGGCGAACCTGAAGGAGCAGATCGTCCGCCGGGTCAGGATGAACATCGGAAGCCTTCCGTACAATGAACGGCCGATCGGATTCTGCAAAAACGAACGCGACAAGGGGCTGAGTATCTCCCTTTGCGCTGCAGCCAACGAGCGGTTCGCGAAAGACATCGCCGAGCATTTCGGGCTCATCAGGCCTCCTGTCCGGCAGCGAGCACGGCAGCGAGCACAACAGGCTTTCGGGCGTGAGCAAAGCGGGCATCCTCACTCGAAATTTCGTTCCTCAGAAGGGCTCCGACTCCTGCGGAAACGAAAGCACGGGCATCCCGGCCTGGCTTCAGGCGCGCACCCCGATCATCTTCGCCTTCAAGGAACGGATCAGTGTCTGCATATTTTCCGCTTCGGCCGCATGTATCCTTCTTGCCATCTGATTCCCCCGCCCCAACCGGCGCCATGTCATTCTTGACCTTGTTCCTGAGCGGCAGCCGCGGCGCGCTGGCCAGCATCCTGCTGAAAATCGCAAGCCAGATGGGCACGGCAACGGCAAACGGACTCCAGGCGCCGTTCCTGCCCGCCGCCGTGCTCTTCCAGGGCGGCGCGCTCGTTTCGTACGGCGCCGGCTTTGGGCTCTATGCGATCGCATTGCGCGACGTGAAGCTGAGCATCGCCTTTCCGGTCATGGTCGGCGTGACGCTGCTGGAGATACTCATCTTCAGCCTGTTCATTGGCGAGTCGTTGAGCGTCAGGACCATGCTCGGCGCCGGCTTGCTTCTCGCTGCGATATTTCTGCTGCATGCCTGACCGCGATGATCGACCTACGCTCCTGGCCCCGGAATCGATCGCGCCTGCTCGTCCTGCTGGCAGGACTCGGCATGATTGCCTCGGCATCGACCTGCAGTCTTCCGGTCGAAAGAAAGGCCGCTGCACGCGACCCGCTCCAGTGGCCGTTCGCCTCCGACAGCATCTGGAACATGCCCATCGGATCGGACGCGGAGTACGTGCCGGCCAACCTGTCAGCGGTGCCCGGTGGCGACCGCTTCGCCCCGATGCCGCAGGTCGACGACGAGCGCATCATCCTGACGCCCGACGCGCCGCTGGTGAAGATCTATCACAGCGATGCCGGCTGGACGGAAAAGGACCGCTGCATACCGACCGGCGGCCTGCTGCTGGAAGCGCCGATTCCTGCTGATTACGTGGTACCCCATGGTCCGGATAACAGCTCGGCGGCCGTCCTCGCGGCGGACGGACGCACCGTACTCCAGATGCAGCCGCTTGCCCGCTGCAAGCACGGCGGACCGGCCACAAGCCTGGTGAAATTCGAACCGGTCGATCTCTATGGCCCCGGCATCGGCGGAGCACACGGCGGCTCGGGCCTTTCGGCGCTGGGTGGCTCGATACGTCTGGGAGAGTTGCGACCGGGACAGCAAGGTCCGCGTCACGCGCTCAAGGTGAACGTCTACGCAAAGCAGTTCCTTTACCGGTGCAAGGTGGAGAACGATTGCTACCGCTGGCCGGCCACGGCAGCGGACAACTATGCCGTCGGCCACTACGGCGTCGAAGGCAAGGGGGGAGCCCCCAGCATGAAGATGGGCGCCCTGCTCGCCATTCCGCCCTGGATCAAGGTTGCCGACCTGAAGCTGGAGACGGCGCCTGCAAGACAACTGGCGTGGACATTGCAGAACTTCGGTGCATACATCGTCGACGACACGTTTGGTCCGGCCTTCGCGATCAATGCCGAGAACGGGCCCAAGGGTTCGGTGCGCGACCAGTTCAAGAAGGATTGGGGTTTTGAGCTGGAACAGCGGGTCGCGGATGCCACGCCTTGGGTGCGAGACATCCAGAAGCTGGTCAGGGTGCTGCATGTTGTGGACAACAACGGGCCGCACAGCATCGGAGGCGGCGGCAAGCCCCGGCTGGCGCTGGCACCGCCGCTCGCGGGGCCCGACCGTGGACACCGGCACGCGAAAAGCCGCTCGAAGGAAGACTGATCGCGGCATCCTTTGCACTGCTACCGGCATTGCCGCCAGCGCAAAGCGCGCAACGGTGATTGCCGGGCCGAGGTGGCCCGGCCAGGGCGGTCCTACGCGTCGTCCGCCTTCTCGATGCGCGCCGCGCCTTCGAACACCGTATCCAGGTCCGGAAATTCGCTCTGGTAGCCGCTGACCTGGGCATCGTATTCCTCTTGACTGATGAAATTGCCGAGCTGATGGTTCACGACCTCGTCGAACAGATCGGCCATTTCCTCGGAAACGCTCACGACCCGCACTGCGCGTATGAGCGCCGTATCCAGATCCACCAGCGTGATCCGGATCCTGTAGCGCTCGTCCGGCGGGAGCAGCTGGTCGATCGGCCGGTCCTCGGGCGGATACAGGTAGACATGAAACTGCGCGTCTCCCTTCAGCCGGTCGCCGATCTTCCACGGCACGATGCCGAGGTCGCCATGGCGCAGCAAGCCGATCCAGACCGCGTCGTGCTCAACACTCTGCACAAGCGCGTCGGGCAGATGCGAAAAGAACAGGCGCAGCTCGGGGCCGGACTTCGGCAGTTCGAACACCGCGCCGTCCGCATCCGGCATGGGTCCGGGAAAATGCTGCCCCGGCCTGAGCATCTCCGGCGTCATGACCGTACGCCCTTCTGCTTCGGGTCCGCTTCATCCGGCTGTGCCTCCTTGAGCTGAACCAGTTCGGTGACATCCGGCGTCGCGGTTGGCACCTGTGCGAGCTGGTCGGCGTCAAGCTGGTGCGAGAAGGTTTCGACGGAGTCACGTCGCCGCTGTCTATCCTCGGGCACGCTGGGGCCGGCCTGCATGTAAAGCGTCAGCAACTCGGCCAGATGCACCAGCACCGAGACCTGCGTACGCTCGTAGCCGTGCGAGGCATCGGTGCCGAAGCACAACAGGGCGGTCCGAACATCATGCCCTGCGCTGACGGCTGCGCTGGCATCCGAGTGGTAGTAGCGAAACACGTCGCGGTTGCTCGGTATGCCGTATTCGTCGCAAATGCGAAGCAGACGGCTCGTGAGATGGTAGTCGTGCGGACCGGCCGAATCCATCAGCGGAATGGTCACCCCTGTCTCGCGCGCGCCCTGTTCGTTCGCAACCGGGCCGATGTCGACGCCGATGACTTCGCTGACGTCGCTCTCGATCACCGCGCGTGCGCCGAAACCGACTTCCTCCGTCAACGTGAATACGAGATGACAGTCCATGGGAATGCGCACCTTCGAATCCATCACTGCCTTCATCGCCGCCAGTACCGCCGCCACGCCAGCCTTGTCGTCAAGGTGACGGGAGACGATGAAGCCGTTGTCGAGCAGTTCCGGGCGAGAATCAAAGGCAACGAAATCACCCACGCGTATGCCCAGAGCGGCGGTATCTTCGGCATTGAAGACATGTTCGTCCAGCCGCAGTTCGAGCTGGTTCCAGCTGATCGGCTGGGTGTCGATTGCCTCGTTGTAGACATGGCCCGAAGCCATCAGCGGCAGCACCGAACCGCGATGACGGCCACCTTCGGTGAACAGGGTCACGCGCCCGCCCTCGGCCCAGCGGCTCGACCAGGTGCCGATCGGCATCAGTGCGAGCCGGCCGCTCGGCTTGATCTCACGCACCATCGCGCCGAGCGTATCGAGGTGGGCGACGATGGCGCAGGCGGGTGTCGTGGCCGTGCGCGGCTCGAGCACGTTGCGCGGGATGATGCTGCGTATGGTGCCGCGGCGCATCAGTTCGTAGCTCACGCCCATGGCATCGAGCTTGTTTCCCATGTAATGCACGATCTCGTCGGTCAGCCCGGTGGGGCTGGGAATGGCGAGCAGTTCCAGCAGCGTGGACTTCAGGTATTCAATATCGATCGTCAGCTTTTCCATGGACTTCAGCCGTTGACGGGTGTTGTAGATGGAAACAGCAGGTCGATAAAGCGTTGCGCGGTCGGTTGCGGCTCGTGATTGGCCAGCCCCGGCCGCTCGTTGGCTTCGATGATCACGTACTGGTCCGAGTCGGGCGACGGCACCAGAAAATCCAGTCCCGTGACCGGGATGCGCAGCGCCTTGGCCGCGTTCTCCGCCGCCTCGCGCAACACCGGATGCAACCCGTCCGTCACATCATGGATCGTTCCGCCGGTATGCAGGTTCGCGGTTTTTCGCACCTTCACCGCGCGGTTGTTCTCCAGCACGGTTTCCATTGTCAAGCCTTGCTCCGCCAGGCAACGCTCGGTCTCGGCGTCGAGGGGAATCCGGCTTTCGCCGCCGGTCGCTGCCGCCCGGCGCGCGCTCTGCCGCTCGATCAGTTGCGCGACGGTGGACGTGCCGTCACCCACGATCTCGGCCGGCCGCCGCAGGGCCGCTGCAACGACCTTGTATCCGATGACGACGATGCGCAGATCCTGCCCGGCGCACATCTGTTCGATCAGCACCTGCCCTCCCTCGTCACGGGCGCGCTCGATGGCCTCCATCAGGTGTTGCTCGCTGCGCACGTCGACGCTGATCCCGCGCCCCTGCTCACCCATGGCCGGCTTGACCACCACGGCGCCATGTTCATTGAGAAAGGCCAAGTCCGCTTCGCGATCGCCGGCGGTGCGCTGCCGCGGCACGTTCAGGCCGGCATCCGCCAGACGGCGCAGCGTGAGCACCTTGTCCTGGCACAGCGTCATCGCCACACCTCCGGTCAGGTCGGTCAGCGATTCCCGGCACAGGATTTCGTGCCCGCAGTGACGCAGCTTGAAGATCGAGGCCTGGGCATCGACCACCTCGACGCTGATGCCACGCCGACGCGCTTCGTCGATGATGATGCGGGCATACGGATTGAGCCCGGAAAAATCGGCGTTGTCGACAAACAGGCTTTCGTTGATCGTGTTCTTGCGCTTGATCGCAAAGCCGGTGACCTGCACAAAGCCGAGCTTGCGGTACAGCGCCATCGCAACCTCATTGGTATGCAGCACCGATAGATCGAGAAAGCGCCGCCCGCGTGCGGTGAAAGTATCGATCAGGTGATTGACCAGGGTCTGCCCAACGCCGGACAGGCCGGTCTGCGGATCGACCACCAGACACCAGAAACTGCTGCCGCCTTCGGGGTCGCCGAAGGCGAGATGGTGGTCAATGCCCAGCGCCGATCCGACCACTTCGCCGGTACGATCGCTTTCCGCGATCAGATACACCAGGGCCGCTGAGCCGCGTTGTGCCCATACGGTCTTCGGATCCAGCGGCACCAAGCCGCGCATGCCGTACATGCGGTTGATGGCGGCAATGTCGGCGCGCGTCGCCAGCGGGCGAACGGTGACGCCGGGAGCCGGCTCGGTGGCAGGCATGTCGTCGCGCAGCGGACGCCGGAACAGCAGCGACGGGTCGAGGAAGAGATGCGCCGGCGCCTCAGCCAGCACCAGTTGCGGCGCCTCGACATAGAGCGCAATGTCACGCTTTCCGACTTCTTCCTCGAGCAGGACCTGGGCCAGCGCGGCCGGCGTGTCGAAGGAAGGCGCGAACATCAACCGGCCCCAGCCGCAGTCGAGCATGGCGTTTGCGGCCCTGCCTGCAGCCGGGATGGCAGCATTTTCGTTCATCTCGACACGTTGCATTCTTGACTTCGATGGATCCTGCCTGAAAGGCGGATGAAGCTCGGCAACACTCATGACGGAATACCTCCTTTGGCTCTTACAGGGTTCGTGCGACGCGCATGACGCGCGAACATGCGCAGGTGATCTCGGTTCGACCGGCGTTTCAGATGCCATTCGTCTGCAGCCACGCTTCGAGCAACGCCAGTTGCCACAGCTTGGAGCCGCGCAAGGGAGTGATGTGGCTGTCGGGCGCTTCAAACATGCAGTCGATCACATCGCGACGGAACAGCCCGCGCGAGCGTGCCGCCGGTGCATCGAGGGCAGCACGCACGTAGTCGAGGAAGTCGCCGCGCAGATACTTCAACGCGGGAACCGGGAAATAGCCCTTGGGCCGATCGATCACCGCGGCCGGAATCACGCTGCGCGCGGCTTCCTTGAGCACGTACTTTCCGCCTTCGGCAATCTTGTGCCGTGCAGGAATGCGGGCCGCCAGCTCGACCAGTTCGTGATCGAGAAAGGGCACGCGCGCTTCGAGACCGAAGGCCATCGTCATGTTGTCGACGCGCTTGACCGGGTCGTCGACCAGCATCACGGTAGTGTCCATGCGCAGCGCGCGATCGATCGCGCTGTCGGCGCCGGGTTGGGAGAAATGGTTCTGCACGAAATGCCAGCTCGCATCTTCGATGGCGACGTCGGGCGCCAGCAACGACAGCATCTCGTCGTGATCCCGGTCGAAGAAGACGCTCCTGTACGCCTGCGCTGCCAGCGTGGGGTCGCGCACTTGCGCCAGTGGCGGATACCAGTGATAACCGCCGAACACTTCGTCCGCGCCCTGCCCGCTCTGCACCACGCGACTGTGGCGCGAGACGGCTTCGGACAGGAGATAGAAGGCAACCGCATCGTGGCTGACCATGGGCTCGGACATTGCGCCGATGGCTTCCGGCAGGGCCTTGAGCAACTCGTCGGCCGGAATGTGCAGCTTTTCGTGGATGGTGCCGTAGTGCTGCGCGATGAGGTCGGAATACTTGAATTCGTCGCCGGCCTCCTTGTCGACCGCCTCGAAGCCGATCGAATAGGTACGCAGGTCCGGCGTTCCGGCTTCGGCCAGCAGCCCGGTGATCAGACTGGAGTCGAGCCCGCCGGACAGGAGCACGCCGACCGGCACGTCGGCCACCAGACGACGCTTGACCGATAGCCGCAATGCATCGAGCACGAGTGCCTTCCAGTCCTCGAAGCTGCGTGCCTCGTCCTCGGCGCTGCGCTGGAATTCGAGGCGCCACCACTGACTGCTTTCGCACTTGCCGCTCGGATGCACGGCCATCATGGTGCCGGGCGCAAGCTTGCGCACACCGCGCAGGATGGTATGCGGAGCCGGCACCACGGCATGAAAGCTCAGGTAGTGATGCAGGGCGTGCAGATCCAGAGAAGTGTCGACGTTGCCGGCCTTGAGCAGCGCCGGCAGCGCCGATGCGAAGCGCAGGCGCTGGTTGTCGAGCGTGTAGTAGAGCGGCTTGATACCGAGGCGATCACGCGCCAGCCACGTCATGCCGCTGTCGCGCTCCCACAGCGCGAAGGCGAACATGCCCTGCAAGCGCTCCAATGCCGCAGCCCCCCATTTGTGCCAGGCCTTGATGATGACTTCGGTGTCGCCGCTGGAGGCGAACTGGTAGCCGTGCTCACGCAATTCCGCGCGCAGTTCATGGTGGTTGTAAATTGCACCATTGAAGACGATGCCCATGCCGAGCGCCGTGTCGACGAAGGGCTGGTGGGCACGTTGCGACAAGTCCATGATGGACAGGCGTCGGTGTCCGAAACAACGCGCCCCGAGGCTGAAGATGCCTTCACCGTCCGGGCCGCGCCGCGCCTGGGCCTCGGTCATGTCAACGACCGCGCGCACGTCCGCAAGCTGTTGATCGAATCGGATTTCTCCGGCAATGCCACACATATGGTCTGCTCC
>JAEZHR010000222.1 GCA_023416415.1 Pseudomonadota bacterium | reverse complement strand
CAAGCCGGTACCGCGATGCTGGCCCAGGCGAACGCTTTGCCGAACGGAGTGCTCGCGCTGCTCCGCGGATAATCCGCTAACCGCAACCCGCAAAAACCCGACCATTGAACCTGGTCGGGTTTTTGCTCAAGAAGGGAGCTCTACATGGCAATTCAACCGACGAGCAATCCGGCCACGGCGAGAGTCGATATCGCCACCCGGACCACCATTCCCGCAGAAGCCGCGGCGGCGCCTCGCCCCGCTGCGGAGCCCGCCCAGCCTGGTGCCCGCGTCCAGCAACCCGATGCAGCCTCTGCCTCGACCGCACTGGAAGACGCACTCAAGAGCATCAACAAGGCTGTCCGGGAACAATCCCTGAGCCTGCAATTCGAGCTCGATACGGACTCCGGACGTCCTCTGGTCAAGATTGTCGATCTCCAGACCAAGGAAGTGCTGCGCCAGATTCCGACCGAAGAAGCGGTCAGCATTTCCAAGGCACTTGACAAAATGTCCGGATTACTCATCAAACAACAGGCTTGAAAAGCTGTCGAACAGACAGGGAAATCGGCTTCTAAAGTCAGCATTGGCAGTGCCGATAACAGGCTAGAGTAGGTTTTTCCGCAGGAGGCACGCGTGGCGCTCTCATCCCTTGGTATTGGTTCCGGCCTGGACGTCAACAGCATCATTTCGCAGCTGATGGCGCTCGAGCAGCAACCTCTGGCGAATCTCGCCAAGAAAGAGGCTGGAATTCAGGCCAAGATGTCGGCAATCGGGAACCTCAAAGGTGCGTTGTCAACATTTCAAAACGCCGTCAACAGTCTCTCCTCGCCTTCCAAGTTCCAGTCCGTGCGCGTCAGTTCGTCCGACTCGGCGATCGTCAACGCGACCGGAAACAGCCAGGCAGAACCCGGCTCCCATCGCATTGAAGTCTCGAAGCTCGCCCAGGCACAGAAGCTGGTCGCAGTCGGCCAGGCCAGTTCGAGCGGGAACATCGGCACCGGCACGATCACCATCGATTTCGGCACGATCGAGCTCGGCGAAAGCGGCTCGTTCGATAGCGAGACCGGCCAGTACACGGGCGCAAGCTTCACCAGCAGCGGCTCCGGCGTCAAGACGATCACGATCAACGAAACCAACAGCTCGCTGACCGGAATTCGCGACGCCATCAACAGCGCCGCCATCGGTGTCACCGCCTCGATCATCAACGACGGCGGCGATTCGCCATACCGCCTGGTGCTCACGCAGAAGAGCACCGGCAAGACCGGCAGCATGAAAATCTCCGTTGAAGGAGACAGCGCGCTGAAGAACCTGCTCGAGCACGATCCGGCAGGCACCCAGTCGCTCCGGGAAACGATGACTGCGCAGAACGCGGAGTTCTCGGTTGATGGTCTTGCTGTTTCCAAGACGACAAATACGGTCACCGACGTCCTCACCGGCGTGACGCTGACCCTCGACAAGGTCACCGACGGCAAGCCGATCACGATTTCGGTTTCCAAGGACACCAGCGCGGTCAGCAGCGCAGTCGACCAGTTCGTCAACGCCTACAACCAGCTCCAGCAGACGCTCACCAGCCTGACCTCCTACAACGCGGAAACCAGACAGGCGTCCGCCCTGACCGGCGATGCAACGGCACGCTCCATCCAGACCCAGCTGCGCAGCATGGTCTCGACGTCCGTGGAAGGCGCCGGCAAGTTCAAGCTGCTCAACGACATCGGCGTGACGCTGCAGACCGACGGCAAGCTCGGCGTGGACAAGGCCAAGCTGGACAAGGCGATCAACGAGAACTTCGGCGACATCGCCAACCTTTTCGCGGCGGCGGGCAGATCGACCGACAGCCTGGTGTCCTTCGTGAGCGCGACCGACAAGACCAAGCCCGGCTCCTACGCGGTCGAGGTTACGCAGCTGGCCACCCAGGGGAAATTCACGGCTGCCGGCGCGGCCAGCCTGACCATCGGCGCCGACAACGATACGCTGGAAGTCGTGCTTGACGGGACGAAGGCAACCATCACGCTCGAGCATGACACCTACGCCAGCGCATCGGCGCTGGCCGCGCATATTCAGTCCAAGATCAACGGCATCGAGGCCTTCAAGGATGCCGGCTCCCGGGTTTCCGTTACGCAAAGTGGCGGCGTCCTGAATCTGACGTCGAGCCGCTACGGCTCCGTTTCGCATGTCCTCGTCACCGGAGGAAACGGACTGGAGAGCCTGTTCGGCAGCGAGCCGGTCGCCATCGAAGGCACTGATGTAGCCGGAACGATCGGCGGCGTTCCCGCGATGGGTTCTGGGCGGCAGCTGATCGGCGCCATCGGCAGCGATGCCGACGGCCTCAGAATCGAAATCACCGGCACCACGCTTGGCAGCCGGGGGACGGTGAGCTATGCCAAGGGTTACGCCCACCGCTTCAACGAGCTCGTCAATTCGTGGCTCGATGAGGAGGGCATGATCGGCTCGCGCATCGACGGCATCAACGCGACGCTCAAGGACATCAACTCGCAGCGAGAGCGCCTGAACCTGCGCCTGGAAACCGTCGAAAAGCGTTACCGCGCTCAGTTCACTGCGCTGGATCTCGCACTGTCGAGGATGTCCGAAACCAGCAACTACCTGGCGCAGCAATTGGCAAACCTGCCCAAGATTGAATAGACGGAGAATTGAATGTTTGGATCATTTGGTCGTGGCGCTAACGCCTACGCAACCGTCGGCGTCGAAACGGGCGTGGTCGCCGCCAGCCCCCACAAGCTGGTCGTGATGCTGTTTGAAGGCGCAATGCTCGCCATCTCCGCCGCCATCCAGCACATGCAGGCTGGCGAGATGGCTGAAAAGGGGCAATCGATCACCAAGGCCATCACCATCATCGACAGCGGTCTGCGGGCAAGTCTGGACAAGAAGGTCGGTGGAGAGATTGCGCTGAATCTGGACGCGCTGTACGAGTACATGAGCAGCCGCCTGCTCATGGCCAACCTGAAGAACCAGGTCTCGATCCTGGAAGAAGTCCACCAATTGCTCAAAGGCCTCAAGGACGCCTGGGAATCGATCAATCCGCAAGCTTCTGCCAGCCAGAACGACATTGCCGAGCAGCCAGCGGCAGATGTCCGAACCATCGATCCTCTCGCCCCCGCAGCCGCTTCCCGACTCGTCAAGGCTTGAATGAACATGAAAAGCGAAGAAGTCATTGCCCTCTACGAATCCGTGGCGGACATCACCACCCAGATGCTTGCAGCTGCACGCATGGGCGACTGGGAACACCTGGCTGAACTGGAATCGCGCTGCAGCCACCAGGTCGAGATGCTCAAGGCAAGCGAGCCGGCCACCCAGCTGCGCGCGATGGAGCGCGAGCGCAAGGTACGACTGATCAAGAAGATCCTTGAAGACGACCGCCAGATCCGCGACCTGACCGAGCCCTGGATGGCCCGCCTGTCAGCCATGATCAGCAGTGCCGGCACCGAGCGCAAGTTGGCCCACGCCTACGGGGCCACCCGGACCGGATAAGCGTGATGCTGCCGCGGGCCGACCTGAACCTCAACCGGCCGCCCGCGACGGTCGAACCGCCGACACCGACCAGGTCGGCCACCGACCCGGGCCAGGAGGTCCTGCGGCGCCTGAACCAGATCGCCATCGGCCGGGAGCTGACGGCCACGGTGACCGCACGACTGGACGACGGCACGCATCTGGTCAAGGTGGCCGATGCGCACGCCCGCATGGCGCTGCCGGTCGGTACCAAGGTCGGCGATCAGTTGCTTTTGACCTTCCTCGCACGCGAACCGCGTCCGACCTTTCTGCTCGGCGGACAAGCCGGCAGTGCGAACGCCACGATTTCCGTCGCCGCCCGCCTGATCGATCAGTTGCTGCAGTCGGCCGGCCAGGACGGCGCACGCGCCGTGCGCGGCACGACGCCGCTGCTGCCGCTGCCCGGAGCCGATGCGGCACGGCTTGCCGCGCGTCTGCAGCAAGCGCTTTCGGTCAGCGGGCTGTTCTACGAATCGCATCTGCAGGACTGGATCAACGGCATGCGCAGCCAGGCTCAGCTGGCACAGGAGCCTCAGGCACGCCTGGCCGCCCGGATGCAGGAACGCGCGAATGAACAGGCGCGCCAGGCAGGCGCGATGTCGGACATGAAGGTCATGGTCGAAGACGCCCGCCAGGTTGACGCACATCTTATCGTTCGCACGCAGACCACCGTGCCCTCGCTGGATCCGGAGCTGGCACGCCTGCTCCAGCAGCAGCTCGGCGCGCTGGAGCAGCAGAAGATTCACTGGCGGGGCCAATTGTGGCCAGGCCAGGAAATGGAGTGGGACATTGCCGAGGAGCGTTCGCAGCAGGAGCCCGAGAACCGCGAGGCCTCGACCTGGAGCAGCGTCGTGCGCTTCGAGCTGCCGTATCTGGGGCAGGTAGAGGCGAGGCTTCAGTTGACCGGCGATCGCGTGCGCATCCAGGTATTGACCGAGCGCGAGCACAGCGCCTCGGCGCTGCGCGAGTTCGGCCCCTTGCTGGCCGAGTCATTGCAAGACGCGGGCGCGCCGCTGGAAGCCTTCCAGGTCAGCCGGGGGACGGGAAATGACGGCGCCTGAGAAAATGCGCAATGCAGTGGCACTGGCCTACCGGACCGGCGAAACGGCGCCGAAGGTGGTGGCCAAGGGACGCGGTCTGATCGCCGACGAAATCATCGCGCGCGCCCGCGAGCACGGGGTGTTCGTACACGAGTCGCGTGAGCTGGTCGGCCTGCTGATGCAGGTCGATCTCGATCGCCATATTCCGCCAGCGCTGTATCGAGTGGTGGCGGAATTGCTTGCATGGCTATACCATATCGACGCGTTAAAAGGCGACGCCAGACCGCCCGCGAGCGGCAACGAGTAAGGCCGCGCCCACCGGAACACCGCAGGGACAACAGATTCAATGGCACTCAATTCGAAGTTCGGCACGGAGGACGTCAGTCAGTACCTGGTGCATTCGCGCCGGGAAATCGTCACGCTGCTGCGCGCAGTCAAGGACCGCAACCAGCTGGTCAGCATGAACGCGGGCGGTGGCGCCGAACCGGTGCTGACTTCGATCCTGGGAGTCGATGAAGGGAACAACATCATCGTCGTCGACCGCGCACCGACCAATCTCGCCCATCAACGCATACTCGACAGCCAGAATGTCGCCTTCGAGACGAGGCTCGACAGCATCCGCATCCTGTTCAGCTCGCCTGAGGTGCAAGAGTGCCTGGTCGATGACCAGCCCGCGCTTTATCTCCCCATTCCGCAGTCGCTGGTTCGCCTGCAGCGCCGCGAAAACTACCGCGTGGCCACGCCGGTGGTCACTCCGGTGCGCTGCACGATCACACTTCCGCCCGAGAATCCCGACGACGCCGCCACGACCGTTGTGGTTGCCGTCAAGGACATCAGTTGCGGCGGCATCGCGCTGATCGACGAGAAGATGGAGCTGGACAACACGATCGGCCTCAACTACGAGCACTGCAGGATCGACATCCCCGGCGGCAGCCCGCTTCAGGTCAAGCTGCAGGTACGCAATTCGATCGACTTGAAGCTGGCGAACGGCCGCGAGCAGCGCAAGCTCGGCTGCATGTTTGTCAACCTGCCCGGCTCCACTCTCGCCGCGGTGCAGCGCTACATCACCAGACTGGAGCGGGAGCGCAATGCGAAGGCGACCGGATTGGGGTAGCGAACGAGCGACGGAAGTCCGTTCTCGCGCCACCGCATCAGCTGCAATCCGAGACTTGAGCGAAGCCTTGCGGGTGACCCCGCCCATTTACAGGAAATTGGCGCGCCTTCGGCGCCAGAACCAGCCGCTCGCTGAAACCGAAGAAGTGGCAGTGATAGAAAAGGCAGTGAACTGGAAAAAGGCAGTGATTTGGCAGTCCGCCCCGATGGACATACAGCGCACTGCGGATCAGCAAACCACTCACACGCCCATGTTCATGATGTCCTGGTAGGCGGACACCAGCCTATTGCGCACCTGAACGGTGGCATGGAAGGCGATGGACGCCTTCTGTGAATTGATCATCACATCGGACAGGTTGACGCTGTCGTCTCCCATCACGAAACGTTTGGTCAGGGCCTCGGAGTCGCGCTGCGCCTGATTCACGCCGTCCAGTCTGGCCTTGAGCGCGCTGGCAAAGTCGACCTTGGGCGCAAGCTCCTCGGCTGCCTTCAGCTCGGCGGCAGGACCGGCCGGACGTGCCGCGGCGCTGCGCAGCTTGGCGAGCATGGATTCGATCTGGCTGGAGTCGATCATTGCGGGTTTCATGGCACTCCTTGCGGGTCGGAGAAGGCGCTGCATGCACCTCTTTTTTCACGGCGCTACCTTATCACCCGTACAACGCATGACTAACTGCGAGAAGTGGCGAAAACCGGCTTCTGTTCAAAAGATCGGATTTGATTAACAGGACGAAAATCCTGTAACAAGGCGTACTCCGGTATGCGCAGCCACACCAACATGCAGAACATGAGCGAATTCAGCGACAACAAGGCGGGAGGCCAGTCATGGCGGTAGCCGGTGACAACGCAATTTCCGCCGCCGACAACGACAGCACCGCACCTGTTCCCGGCGGCCTGGTCGGCTTTGCCCAGACACCGGGCGGTCGCAACTTCTTCCTGATGCTCGGCGTGGCCGCCGTGCTGGCCGTCATGTCGGTTGTCTGGATGTGGGGTCGCGAACCGGACTATCGTGTCCTGTTCTCCAATTTCTCCGACCGTGACGGTGGCGCCATCGTCGCAGCGCTGCAACAGATGAACGTGCCGTACAAGTTCGCCGATGGCGGCGGTGCGGTGCTGGTGCCGGCGGACAAGGTGCACGACGTGCGCCTGCAACTGGCCTCGCAAGGCCTGCCCAAGGGGGGCAACGTCGGCTTCGAACTGATGGAGAACCAGAAGCTCGGCATCTCGCAGTTTCTCGAACAAGTCAATTTCCAGCGCGCGCTCGAAGGCGAACTGGCGCGCTCGATCCAGGCACTCTCGGCCGTGCAGGCCGCGCGCGTACACCTCGCGCTACCGAAGTCCTCCGTCTTCGTGCGCAACCAGCAGAAGCCCACCGCCTCGGTGCTGCTGCATCTGCACGGCGGACGCTCGCTCGACGAGCAGCAGGTCAGCTCCATCGTTCACCTGGTTGCCTCCAGCGTGCCGGAGCTGCCGATCAAGAACGTGACCGTGGTCGACCAGCACGGCAACCTGCTGTCCGACGCACGCAACAAGAAGGGCAACGTCGCCGGCCTCGACGCCAGCCAGCTCAAGTACGTGCAGGAACTGCAGTACAGCATCGTGCGCCGGATCGAGTCGATCATCACCCCCATCGTCGGACCCGGCAACGTGCGCGCGGAAGCGACAGCCGATGTCGATTTCTCGCATGTCGAGCAGGCCGCAGAGTTCTACACGCCAAACCAGGCACCGGCCAACTCTGCGGTGCGCAGCCAGCAGACCAGCGAATCGCGCAACCTTCTGCCCGCCAATGCAGGCGGTGTGCCGGGCGCGCTGACGAACCAGCCACCGCCGGTCGCGACGGCTCCGATCGAAGGCACCGTGTCCACCGGGCAGCTGATCGGGCCGGCGGCCAGCGAACAGAAGGATTCCACGGTCAACTATGAAGTCGACAAGACAGTGCGCTACGTGCAGCAGCCGATGGGCGGCATCAAGCGCCTGACGGTCGCGGTCGTGGTCAACCATGTGCGCAGTCTGGATGCGGAAGGAAAGCCGATCCTGCGCGCCCTCACTGAGGATGAGCGCACCCAGATCACCAACCTGGTCAAGGAAGCGATGGGCTTCAACGATCAGCGGGGCGATTCCGTCAACGTCGTCAACACGCCGTTTGCGGGAGCCGTGCCGGACGAAATCGAAGAGCCACCACTGTGGAAGCGCCCGGAAGTACTGGAAATGGCCATGGTGGCCGGGAAATATCTGCTGATCGGCATCGTCATCCTTTACCTTTACTTTGCCATTCTCAAGCCGCTGTTGCGGCGCGTCCTGCACACCTTCGAGCCGCCTGCCCTGCCGGCGCCGGTCGAGGAAGAGGATGCGGTGGTGGAAATTTCACAAGAGCCGGAGCCGACGGGGAACAAGCCGCGCACCTATCAGGACAATCTTGAAGCAGCCAAGAACATGGCCAGGTCCGACCCGAAGATGGTCGCCAACGTAGTCAAGGCATGGGTGGGAAATGAGTGACGATGGCGTGACAAAGGCCGCCATTCTGATGCTCGCGCTGGGCGAGGAAGAAGCGGCGGAAGTGATGCGTTACCTCGGTCCGCGCGAAGTGCAGAAGCTCGGCGCGGCGATGTCGACCATGCGGGCCGTGCCCAACGATCAGCTGGAAAAGGTGCTGGAAGACTTCCGCGCCGAAACCGAGATCAACACCTCGCTCGGCATGGACTCTGACGAGTACATCCGCAGTGTGCTGACCAAGGCCCTCGGCGAGGACAAGGCCTCCAGCCTGCTCAACCGCATTCTCGGTACGCGCGACGCTTCCGGCATCGAAAGCCTGAAATGGATGGACGGACAGTCCGTGGCCGATCTGGTGCGCAACGAGCATCCGCAGATCATTGCCACCATCCTCGTACACCTGGAGCGTTACCACGCATGCGAGGTGCTGAACTACTTTTCCGAGCGCCTGCGCAATGACGTCGTGCTGCGCATTGCCACGCTCGACGGTGTGCAGCCGGCGGCACTGCGCGAGCTCAACGAGGTGCTGACCAAGCTGTTGACCGGCAACGAGGCACTGAAGAAGAAGCCCATTGGCGGCGTGCGTGCGGCGGCGGAAATCCTGAACTTCCTTAACAGCGACGTCGAGAGCTCGGTGATGCAGAACCTGAAGAGCTACGATCCGGACATGGCGCAGCGAATCCTCGATGAGATGTTCGTGTTCGACAATGTCATCGACATCGACGACCGCGGCATCCAGATCCTGCTGCGCGAAGTGCAGTCGGAGTCGCTGATCATTGCACTCAAGGGTGCGAACCAGGAGCTGCGCGAGAAATTCTTCAAGAACATGTCGCAACGCGCGGCCACGATGATGCGCGAGGATCTCGACTCCAAGGGGCCGGTGCGCCTGTCCGAAGTCGAGGCGCAGCAGAAGGAAATCCTGCAGATCGTGCGCCGTCTGGCCGACGAAGGCCAGATCATTCTCGGGGCCAAGGGCGAAGACGCCTATGTGTGATCCTCGGACTCAGATCATCTTCGCCAAGCTGCAGGCAACGGTCACGCCGGACCGCATGGCTTGCGCCACTGCTTTGCGCCCTTTCGCGCTGAGTGCCGCAGCCCAGCACATTTGACAGCATGAGCTCCGTCATTCCCAAGGAAAAACTGACCGCCTTCCAGCGCTGGGAGCTGGCCTCGCTCGAAGAAGAACGCGCGGCGCCGGCACCGGCGTCGGCCGAACCGGATCCGGCCATGCTCGCGAAGCTGCGCGAGGAAGCGCAACAGCAGGGTCATGCCGAAGGGTTCGCGCAGGGCCGCAAGGCCGGAGAGGAAGCCGGACATGCGGCCGGACATGCGGCCGGGCTGGCAGCCGGGCGCGCATTGGCGGCAAAAGAAGCGGCCGCGCTGCGCAAGCTGACCGATTCCTTCGGCCAGGCAGTGGCCGAAGCCGACGAGAAGATCGCGGACGAGCTTCTTGGACTCGCGCTCGATCTGTCCCGGACCATGCTCCAGACCGCACTGAAGATCAGGCCCGATCTGGTGCTGCCCATCGCCAGCGAGGCGATACGTTACCTGCCTCAGGTACAACAGCCGGCGCTGCTGGTCCTGCATCCCGAAGACGCAAAGATCGTGCGCCACTATCTGGCCGATGAACTTGAAAAAGGCGGCTGGCGCGTGACCGAAGATGCAGCGATGACGCGCGGTGGCTGCCGCGTGGAGACGGCGACCAATCAGATCGACGCCACCATCGAAACGCGCTGGCAGCGTCTGACCGAAGCATTCGGCCGGCAGTCGGACTGGCTGGAATGAATACCGGCCACACCGAACGCTGGCGAGCCTTTTTGCGCGACAGCAGCGCGCTGGCGACAATTGCGGAGCCGGTGCAGGTGTCCGGGCGCGTGACCCGCGTCAATGGCCTGGTGATGGAGGCCGTGGGCCTCAAGCTGGCCGTCGGTAGTGCCTGCACGATCCCCCTGCCCTCCGGCGCACGCATCGAGGCCGAAGTGGTCGGATTCGAGAACGAACGGCTTCTGCTGATGCCGCAAAGCGATGTCGAAGGCGTCGTGCCAGGCACACGCGTCTTCCCAGTCGAACCGGCACAGAATCTGCCGCGCCCCGGCAAGGTCAATCACCCGCGCAGGCGCCCGAGCGATCGCGGGCGGCATCTGCCCGTCGGCGACGAGCTGCTTGGGCGCGTGCTGGACGGTGCCGGACGCCCGCTCGATACACTCGGCCCTCTCGCCGCCACGCATTCCGCGCCGCTCAATGCCCGCCCTGCCAATCCGCTGGCGCGCGCACCGATCACCGACGTACTGGATGTAGGCGTGCGCGCAATCAACAGCATGCTGACCGTGGGCCGTGGCCAGCGCATGGGCCTGTTCGCCGGCTCCGGCGTGGGCAAGAGCGTGCTGCTGGGGATGATGGCGCGCTATACGAGCGCGGACGTGATCGTGGTCGGCCTGATCGGCGAGCGCGGACGCGAAGTCAAGGAGTTCATCGAACAGATCCTCGGACCGGAAGGTCTGGCGCGTTCAGTCGTGGTCGCCGCGCCGGCAGACACCCCGCCGCTCATGCGCCTGCAGGGGGCGGCCTATGCGACCGCGATCGCCGAGCACTTCCGCGACCAGGGCAGGAACGTGCTGCTGATCATGGATTCGCTCACCCGTTACGCGATGGCGCAGCGCGAGATTGCATTGGCCATCGGCGAGCCGCCTGCGACCAAGGGTTATCCGCCGTCGGTATTCGCCAAGCTGCCCACGCTGGTCGAACGCGCCGGCAACGGCAAGGACGGCGGCGGCTCCATCACCGCCTTCTACACCGTACTCACCGAAGGCGATGACCAGCAGGACCCGATTGCCGACTCCGCGCGCGCGATCCTGGACGGCCACATCGTGCTCAACCGCGTGCTGGCCGAGGCCGGCCATTACCCGGCCATTGACATCGAACAGTCGATCAGCCGCGCGATGCACAACATCACCAATGCCGAGCACCAGCAGGCAGCAAGGCGCCTCAAGCAAATGTATTCGCGCTATCAGCGCAACCGCGACCTGATCAACGTCGGCGCCTACAGCGCCGGCTCGGACCCGGTGCTGGATCAGGCAATCGCCCTGCATGAAAAGATCGAAGCATTCCTGCAGCAAGGCATTCATGAACGCGCCGGCATTACCGAAAGCTTGCAGGGACTTTCCTCGCTATTCACCGGATGAGTTCCAGCATGCCCTTTCTATAATGCATTATGGCCAATGCCCTGGACACTCTGATCGAACTGGCAACACAGCAGACCGACGACGCCGCGAAGCGCCTTGGCCAGGCCATTCGTGCATGCGAAGACACCGAGCAAAAACTGGCGCTGCTGCTGCAATACCGTGACGAATACGAGGCGCGCCTGCGCGCAGGACTGGCAAGCGGCATCAGTGCCAGCGGCTATCGCAACTTCATGAACTTCCTCGACAAGCTCGAGACGGCAATCGCGGGCCAGCAACAGATCGTGCAGGACGCACGGCGGCGTATCGACGCCGAGCGCGGCCACTGGCAGTCCTGCGAAAAAAAGCGCATGTCCTTCGACACCCTGGCTACGCGCGCAATCCATGCCCAACAACGCAAGGAAAACAAGCGAGACCAGAAGCTGATGGACGAATTCGCCAACCGGCAAGCCAACTACAAGCGTTAGCGTAATGCAGACCCAGCAGATCCTTTCCCTTTCCACGCCGCCGACCTCGTCCGCGTCACCAGCGTCGCGCGGCAATGCCGCTCCTTCCGCACCCGATGGCCAGGAATTCGACCAGGCCCTCACACGAGAAATGGCAGAGCGCAATGGCGCGCAGGACAAGCCCGCCGAAACGGCAAAAGGTGAACCGCCTGCAGACGCCCCCCCTGCGGCCAGCAACGGTGGCACACAGGATGCTGCCGCAGCCGCGTCTGCCGAAATGCTGGCTCTGGTGGCGAGCATCTCTCACTTCCAGGGCGCAGCCCGCACGAGCGCTGAAGCGACATCCGGCGAAGCACTTGTGAATGATTTGCCGTCTGACCAGCGTCAGTCCGGCACAGCGCTCAGCGCGCTCGAAGCGCCCGACGCGCACGCAAAGCCTGCCGCGCTCGCCGCCGAGTCACTGCGTGCCGAGCAGGCTGACGAGACCATGGCTGCGGTGGGCAAGCACGCCGCCCCTGCCGCGAGCACCGAATTCGGAACGGCCTTGAAGGAAGTCAGCCTGCTGCTGCAACCGGCACAACAGGCCGACCCAGTCCCGACAGCAGCACTCGACGCGGCCGCAGGCAAGCTCGCCCCGCGTGTTGGCAGCAAGGGCTGGGACCAGGCACTGGGACAGAAAATCGTCTGGATGATCAACGGCGAACAGCAAAGCGCCTCGCTGGAGTTGAATCCGCCCGAGCTGGGACCGCTGAAAGTGGTGCTCCAGGTATCGAACACCCAGGCCAACGCCGCCTTTGTCGCGGCCCAGCCGGAAGTGCGCCAGGCCCTGGAAGCCGCCATGCCGAGGCTGCGCGACATGCTTGAAGAAGCCGGCATCCAGCTGGGACAGGCCTCGGTGGACAGCGGCACGCAACAGGAGCAGCCGCGCAGCGCGCATGGAAGCTCGCGTGGCAGCGATGCGGCGAGCCCGGATGCGGACACGGCGGCAACGATCGTCACCCGAATCAATCCAACGACAGCCGGACTGGGGATGGTCGACACCTTCGCCTGACATGCACGAGAAGCCCGGGCGCCCCGAACGTTTGGGGTGCCCCGACAGGGTCATCGCGGGGACAGAAACAGGAGGCAGGTACCACAAGCGCGGATCTGCGTCGGCTTCCCCCCTCTATTCCCCCCATCCTGCGCGGCCCCTCTTCGCGATAATTTCGGCGATACTCGCGCAAGTGGGCGCCTGATCCGACCGGAGGTCGACATTGCGGGCGCAGCCCTGTGTAACGTCCCACAAGAGGAAACCAGATGGCAACAGCACCGAAAGCGGCTCCCAAGGTCGTCTCGATCGACGATGGCGGCGCGACCTCTGCACCGAGCAAGTCATCAAAGAAACCGGCTTTGTTCGCGCTTTTGCTGCTGCTCGCACTGGGTGCAGGTGGCGCCGGCGCCTGGTACTTTCTGGAGTCACAGCCGCCTTCCGAGCCGGCCACTGTCCCGCCTCCCGTGCCGCAACCCGTGTACTTGCAGGTGGACCAGTTTGTCGTCAACCTCCAATCGGAATTCGGCGAACAGTATCTCCAGATCGCCATGACCCTGCAGGTGGCCGACCAGCCGACATTCGAGCAGATCAGGCTTTACATGCCGCTGGTGCGCAGCCGTCTGCTGATGCTCCTTTCGAGCAAGAAGGCCGCCGACATCAACACCCCGGCGGGCAAGCAGACCCTGCAGGAAGAAATTCTTGCCATCCTGCGCGCACCACTTGCCATGGGCCTGCCCGAGACCCGCATCAACGGCGTGTTCTTCACATCCTTCGTGATCCAGTGATCCCATGGCCGACAGTTTCCTCTCCCAGGAAGAGGTCGATGCCCTGCTCAAGGGCGTAACCGGCGACCAGGACGACGACTCCGCCCCCGAAGACGATTCGGGCATACGCCCGTACAACCTGGCCACGCAGGAGCGCATCGTTCGCGGGCGCATGCCTACGCTCGAAATCATCAACGAGCGTTTCGCCCGTCTGTTGCGCATCGGTCTGTTCAACTTTCTGCGCCGCAGCGCGGAAGTCTCGATCGGTCCGGTGCGCGTGCACAAGTACAGCGAATTCATCCGCAACCTGGTGGTGCCGACCAATCTGAACCTGATTCACATGAAGCCGCTGCGCGGCACGGCATTGATCGTGATGGATCCGACCCTGGTGTTCCTGCTGGTGGACAACCTGTTCGGCGGCGACGGTCGTTTCCATACGCGTGTCGAGGGCCGGGACTTCACCCAGACGGAACAGCGCATCATTCAACGCGTGCTCGAAATCATCTTCGAGAACTACGCCAAGTCCTGGGAGCCGGTGTATCCGATCGAGTTCGAATACATCCGCTCCGAGATGAACACGCAATTCGCCAACATCGCAACGCCCAACGAAGTGGTGGTGGCGACCACCTTCACCATCGAACTCGGCCCCGTCAGCGGCGAGATGCACTTCTGCACGCCGTATTCGATGATCGAGCCGATCCGCGACATCCTGACCTCGAGCGTACAGGGTGAAACCCTGGAAACGGACAAGCGCTGGGTGCGCCTGATGACGCAGCAGATCCAGACGGCGGAAGTCGAGATCGTGGCCGACCTTGCCACCGCCAGAGCCACCCTGGGCGAGATTCTGAACCTGAAGGTCGGCGATGTTATTCCGATCACCATCCCCGAGCGCATCGAGGGCAAGGTGGACGGCGTGCCGGTAATGGAGTGTACGTACGGCCGGTTCAGCGGTCAGTACGCGCTGCGGGTGGAAAAGCTGCTGAGCTACAGCACCAACGATTTTTTGCAAGGAGAAGACAATGGCTGACGAGAACCAGAGCTCGGCGGACGACGACTGGGGCGCAGCCTTCGCCGAACAGGAACAGGCCGAGCAGGCCGCGCTTGCCAAGCAGACCGCCACGGCTGACCTGTTTCAGGAGTTTGCCGGCGCCGGCGTCAAGTCGGGCACGCACAACGACATCGATTTCATCCTCGACATTCCGGTACAGCTGACGGTGGAGCTGGGTCGCACCAAGATCGCGATCAAGAATCTGCTGCAACTGGCGCAAGGCTCGGTGGTGGAGCTGGACGGTCTGGCCGGCGAGCCGATGGACGTGCTGGTCAACGGTTGCCTGATTGCGCAGGGCGAGGTGGTCGTCGTCAACGACAAGTTCGGCATCCGCCTCACCGACATCATCACGCCCTCCGAGCGCATCCGGAAGCTCAAGCGATGACGCGAACGACCTTCACCGTGCGTTCCTTCGAAGCGGCTCGCTT
>JAEZHR010000188.1 GCA_023416415.1 Pseudomonadota bacterium | reverse complement strand
CAGCTTGAGCCCGTGTACCAGTCCGTCCAGAGATGCCCCGGCGAGCAACGTCGCAGAGAGCGCGAAAGCCAGCATCAGCAGCGCCGAAGGAAGCGTGAAAGCGCTCCAGGCCACGATGCCACCGGCGAGGCCTTGCCCGCGCAGGACACCAATCGAGAATCCGATCTGGCTCGAGGCAGGGCCTGGCAGGAACTGACAGAGCGCAATGAGGTCGGCAAAGCTTTCCTCGCTCAGCCATTGGCGGCGCTTGACGAATTCCTCGTGGTAGTAGCCGAGGTGGGCGATCGGGCCGCCGAATGAAGTCAGCCCGAGCTTGAGAAACACGAGGAAGACTTCAAGCAGGCGAGGCGCCTTGCTGGTGAGTGAAACGGCAGATGGCATTCAGGATGGCGTGACAAATATGCAATTGGCCAAGGATACGCGAAGCCGGGCTGCCGCCGCACGACTGCGCCCTGCACTTGCACAGAGCCGCTATCTGGCGAAGCCGTCCCGGCAAGTTTGCGTACCGTCAGCCGGCACGCGTATCTAGCAGCGCATCTCGCACACGGGAAAGCGCGCATGCAGTGATCGTGGAAGCAGAAACTTACCGGGGCATGGCAGGTTCCACCGGAATGCCCCAGACTCCGATGCCCTTGGCGCGTGCGATGCGTTCCAGCGCCGTATAGGCGAACGGCGCATCGGGCGTGGCCAGCGCCCAGCCGCGCTCGATCAGCCATGCTGCGAGATCATCGTCGCCGACGGTGCAGGTGGCCGAGATGCTGTTGTCGGAAAGGCGTGTGCGCGGCATGCAGTGCACGAATTCACCCTCGACCCTGAGTTCCAGCGCCAGCACGGCGCGCGGACCGCAGCGCAGGGGGCGCTCGAAGGTGTGACAGCTTTCGCCGGTGGGGGGAATGAAGATGCCGTGCAGCCGGATCACCTCGCCGGAGAGACGCAGGCTGCCGTCCTGCTGGACGAAGGCGAAACTCGATATTTCATCCTGCGCCGCTGCCGCGCCGGCCAGCGCGGCGATGGCCAGCGGCAGCAATGTGCGCTGCCCGGCTTTCAGAGCAGCGTGCATGCCTCCTCGAACGACAGGCGCGGGCTGCGCGGAAACAGCGAGGCCGGATCGCCGTAGCCGAGATTGCAGAGAAAGTTGGTCTTGATGTGGCTGTCGGGGAAGTATTCGTACTCGAAATCTTCCTTGCGCTCTGCGGGGAAGAAGGCATGATCCACCTTGGCCTGATCGAAGCCGGACATCGGGCCGCAGTCCAGGCCGAGCGCGCGCGCTGCCATCATGAAATAGGCGCCTTGCAGCGAGCTGTTTCGGCGCGCCGTGATCTCCGCGAGTTCAGGCGTGTTGGCGAACCAGGAGCGCGCATCCGCGTGCGGAAACAGCTTGGGTAACCGGTCATAGAACCTGGCGTCGTAGCCGATGATGGCGGTGACGGGCGCGCTCATGGTCTTGTCGACGTTACCCGGCGACAGCGCCGGCAGCAGCCGCTGCTTGGCTTGCGGCGTGCGCAGGAAAATGATGCGCGCGGGGCAGCAGTTGGCGCTGGTGGGCCCCCATTTCATCAGCTCGTAGAGCTCGCGCAGGGTGTCGTCGGAGACCGGCTTGTCGAGCCAGCCGTTGTAGGTGCGGGCATTGCGGAACAGGAGATCGAGACCTTCCTCGTTGAGTCGTTTTTCCATGGTGCTTTTCCAATGCGGGTTCTTGATCAGACCCCGCATTGTCATGGAAATTCGCAGTTGCCGCAGAGCACCACGAGCGCGCGACAGCTGCGTTCCGCGCACGCGTGCTCAGATCACTTTTTCGGCCCGCAAGGCTTCAATCTCTTCGTCGCTCAGACCAAGCCCGCGATAGACCTCCAGATTGTGTTCGCCGACGCCCGGCCCGCTGCGCGGCACCGGCTGATCGCGCCCGACCACGCGCGGCACGATGCACGGCGCCGGAACGCTGCCGAGCTCCGGGTCCGGAAGCCGCACGATGGCCTCGCGCGCGCGGAACTGCGGGTCTTCGGCGATATCGGCGATCGAGTACACCTTGCTGAACGGTACCCCTGCCGCTTCCAGCGCGGCCGTGATCTCATGGAAGGGTCTGGCCGCAAACCAGGACGCGATTTCGGCGTCGAGCGTGGCAATGTTGCGCACACGAGCGAGGTTGGTGGCATAGCGCTCGTCACTGGCCCACTCCGGTCGCCCGATGACTTCGGTCAGGCGCGCAAAGATCACGTTCGACGATGCGACCAGAGAGAACGCAGCCCCGTCGCTGCTGCGGTACATGTTGGACGGAGCGGTATAGGTTGCGCAGTTGCCCGCCGGTCCTCGCACGAATCCAAGCTGCTCGTACTCGACGGCGAGCGGCTCGAGCAAGCGGAACAAGGCTTCCGTCGCTGACAGGTCTACCTCCACGCCGCGCGCTTCGGGATCGGCGCGCAGGCGCGCGACCTCGGCTGCGATCGAGAACGCGGCAAACACCCCGGCCACCACGTCGCCCACGGGAAAGTTGGTGTGCATCGGCTGCCCGCCGGCTTCGCCGGTGAGGTTGGTGAAGCCGCTCATGGCTTCGAACACCCGCGCAAATCCGGGACGCTTGCTGTAGGGGCCGGTCTGACCGAAGCCGGTCAGGCGCACGATGATCAGACGCGGATTGGCCGCATAAAGGGTCTGCGCATCCAGGCCCCAGCGGTCCATCGTGCCCACACGGAAGTTTTCCACGAGCACGTCGAATTGCGGCAGCATCTTCAGAAAGAGCGCCTTGCCCATCGATTTGCGCACGTCCAGCGAGATGCCGCGCTTGCCCCGATTGGCGACCTTCCACCACAAAGGCTTGCCTTCCTTGACCGGCTGCAGGCTGCGCAAGGGATCGCTGCCGTCCGGCAGCTCGAGCTTGACCACGTCGGCACCGTGATCCGCGCACAGCGTTGCGCCGAACGGCGCTGCGAGCACGGTCGCCATGTCGAGAATGCGCACGCCTGCAAGCGCACGATCCGCGGAAGAAGTGATGGATTTGCTGTTCATGGCGGGGCCGTGGCGGTTGTTCAGCCCGCATTTATGCCAGAGGCGGTGGCATCGATACAGCGACCATTTCGCCTGGCGAAACAGGATGCACGGAATATCCGCTTAACCCTTATGGTTACGAGCACGCTTTGTCCGAACACTGATTCGTCCCCATATGATCCGCAACCCCGAAGCCATCAACGCCCTGCTTGCTGAAGTGCGCACTTTCATGCGCGAAGCGTGTATTCCCCTCGAACAGCAGATCGACCAGACCGGTGTAATTCCGAAGCCGCTGGTCGATCGCATGCGTGCGCTCGGTCTGTTCGGACACAGCATCCCTGAGCAGTATGGCGGCGCCGGTCTGACGACTGAAGAACTGGCGCTGGTGAACATGGAAGTGTCGCAGGCGGCGACCGTATTCCGCGCCCGCTTCGGCGGCAATACCGGCATCGCTTCGGAGGCGCTGGTGGTCGACGGCACGCAAGAGCAGAAGGCGCGCTACCTGCCGCTCCTGGCTTCCGGCGAAGTGACCGGATGCTTCGCGCTGACCGAGGCAAACGCCGGTTCAGACGCAACCAACCTCGCCACCACTGCCCGCCGGGAAGGCGACAGCTATGTGCTGAACGGCCGCAAATGCTTCATCACGAATGCGCCCCTTGCCAATTTGTTTACCGTCTTTGCGCGCACCGAGCCGGGCACCACCGGCGCGCGCGGCATCACGGCCTTTCTGATCGAACGCGGCACCCCGGGCCTCTCGACGCCGCCCGAGTATCGCAAGATGGGCCAGCACGGCTCTCCGGTCGGCGAAGTCGTTCTGGAGGATTGCCGGGTGCCGGCCAGTGCCATCCTCGGCGGCGAGCCGGGCCTGGGCTTCCGCTCGGCGATGAAGGCGCTGAACAAGCAACGCATCAACCTGGCCGGTCTGTGCATCGGCCCGGCGATTCGCCTGGTGGAGGAAATGGTGGCACGTGCCCAGGGACGCAAGCAGTTCGGACAGCCGATCGCGGACTTCCAGCTGGTCCAGCAGATGATCGCGGAAAGCAATACCGAGGTGCATGCCGCCCGTGCACTGGTACTGGAGACCGCGCGCAAGCGCGATGCCGGCGAGGACGTGACGATGGAAGCCTCGATGTGCAAGCTGTTCGCCTCCGAGATGTGCGGCCGCGTGGCCGATCGCGCGGTGCAGGTGTTCGGCGGCGGCGGCTACGTTTCGGACAACGTGGCCGAACGCTTCTACCGCGACGTGCGCCTGTTCCGCCTGTACGAAGGCACCAGTCAGATCCACATCACCAACATCGCACGGCGCACGATTGCGCGCCTGGGCACGCCGCAGGAACGTGCATGAAGCCGTTCGAGGGCTTGCGCATCGTCGAGCTTGCGACAGTGGGCGGCATTCCGTTCTGCGCCTGGCTGCTTGCCCAGCACGGCGCGCAGGTGACACGCATCTGCCCGCCGCACAAGCGCGAGCTGGGCGTGCCGGTCAGCGGAGCGGGCGACATCGGCGCCTGGGAGCGCGAGGATGTGGTGCTCGATCTGAAGAATCAGGACGAGCGCGATCGTGCGCTGGCGCTGATAGACGAAGCCGACGTGCTGATCGAGGGCTTCCGGCCGGGCGTCATGGAACGACTCGGCCTGGGTCCGCAGACCTGCCATGCACGCAATCCGCGTCTGATCTATGGCCGCCTTGTCGGATGGAATCGCAACGGCCCCTGGGCACAGGCGGCCGGACACGACATCAACTACATCGCCATGAGCGGAGCCCTGCACGCGATCGGCGCGCGATCGGTCCCGCTCAATCTCGTCGCTGACATCGGCGGCGGCGCGCTCTACCTGGCTTTCGGCATTGCCGCCGGCCTGCACGAGCGCGCCAGAACCGGACGTGGCTGCGTGGTGGATACGGCCATGGCCGATGGCGCAGTTCACATGCTCTCGGCCGTCTATGGCCGCCTTGGCACGGGTGCCTGGATCGATGCACCGGCCTCGAACGTGATCGACGGCGGCGTGCCGTGGTACCGTAGCTACGAAACCTCGGACGGCGGCCACATCGCGGTCGGTGCGATCGAGGACCGCTTCTACCTGAATTTCCTGCGCGTGCTTGGACTCGATCCCTCCGCCCTTCCCGCCCGCACCGACCGCGCGCAGTGGAGTGCACTTGCTGCTATCTTTGCGACCCGCTTCCGCGAAGAAGACCTGGAGACATGGACCAGCCGCTTCGACGGCGCGGAAGCCTGCGCCACCCCCATACTGAGTCTGTCAGCTGCGCGCGAACACACCGTCACGCGCGGCGCATTCACACCGCATCGTGACGTCCTGCTGCCGCAAGCCGTCCCATGTTTTTACCCCGCATGACCACACAAGAGAGAGGAGACATCTCATGAGAACAATTCGCCATCTGGCAACCGGCATCGCCGCCATGCTTCCCCTGGTTGCTGCAGCAAACGCCGGCCCATATCCAAACCAGCCGATCAAGATCATCGTGCCGTTCAGTGCCGGTGGCGTGGTCGACTCCGTCGCCCGCATCGTCGGCGAACAGTTGGGCACCAAACTCGGCCAGACGGTGATCGTTGAAAATCGCACCGGCGCCGGCGGTGTCATCGGAACGCAGTTCGTCGCCAAGTCCGCCCCGGACGGCTACACCCTGCTTTGCGTAAGCCCAAGCCATGTCGTCAATCCTCACCTGATGAAATCGGTGACCTGGTCGCACACGGGCAACTTCCGCGCAGTTCACGGGTTCGGCTTCGTTCCGAACGTCATCGTCGTGCCGGCGGACTCGCCGATCAAGAGCATGTCCGAGCTGATTGCCCGCGCGAAGGAAAGCGGCAAGGATCCGGTCACCTATGCCACGGCGGGCAATGGCACGTCGAACCACCTGTCGGGCCTGCAACTTGAGGAACATGCCGGGATCAAGCTGGCGCACATTCCCTACCGCGGCCAGACCGACGCGCTCAACGACGTGCTGGCAAACCGCGTGATGATGATGCCGCTGACCACCGCCCTGGCCAAGCCACACATCGAAACCGGACGCTTGCGTCCGCTCGCGGTAACCACTGCGGCCCGCACCGCCACCTTCCCTGATGTGCCGACCGTGGCAGAAGCTGCCGGCCTGCCGAACTACGAAGTCAGCACCTTCTTCGGTTTCGTGGCGCCCAAAGGCACGCCCGACGCCATCGTCGACAAGCTGTCATCGGCCATCGTCGAAGTGCTGGCCATGCCCCAGGTGAAGGCGAAAGTTGCCGGCATCGGCATGGATCTCGCCCCGAGCGGCTCGGCAGAATTCGACCGCTACCTCGCCAATGAAAGCCGAAAATGGGCCGAGACACTGAAAAAGGCCGGCATCCAGCCGCAATAGCGCCGACGCGAAGACCGGCACGCGTGCGCATGCGCGGGTGCCGCATGGAGCAATCGACATGAGCACCGTACCACCAGCGTTGCGCGAATCACGTCTGACGGTGCAGGACGGCATCGCGGAGTTGTCGCATCAGCGTCCGCAAGTGCGCAATCCGTTGACGACGGCCCTGCGCGAGGACTATGCCGACGCGATCGCCTGGCTGCAGCGCGAGCGCAGCGTGCGCGTGCTGATCCTCACCGGGTCCGGCGGCAGTTTCTGCGCCGGCGGCGATGTCAAGGAAATGCACCGTCGCATGCAAAGCAACGACGCGGACCTGAACTCGCCGGACGCGACGCGCCGCCGCATGGACGACGCCCACCGCTGGTTGAAGCAATTGCGTGCGCTGGACATTCCAGTCGTTGCCGCGGTCGACGGGCCGGCATTCGGTGCCGGATTCAGCCTCGCCCTGCAGGCCGATTTCATCCTTGCTTCGCCACGCGCGAGCTTCTGCATGTCCTTTGCCCGCGTCGGACTCGTGCCTGACTTCGGCGCACTGCACATTCTGCCGCGACTGGTCGGGCTCGCCAAAGCCAGGGACATCATGCTGACGGCACGGCGCGTCGACGCCGATGAAGCACATCGCCTCGGTTTCGTGCATGAGCTGCATGCCGTGGAGACCCTGCCGGCTGCCGCCCGCGCATTCGCCGCAAGGCTGGCAAAGGGGCCGCGCGAGGCCCTTGCCATCACGCGGCACCTGCTGAACAAGAGTCAGGAGTCCGATTGCGAAACGATGGCGATGCTGGAAGCCAGCGGCCAGGCGATCGCCATGGCGTCTGACTACCACCGGGACGCTGTGGCGCGCTTTGCAGACGGCCAGCCGCCGGCATACGATTGGGACAGGATCAAGGCGTCGGGATGATCCGGATGACCATGCGCGCTTGGGTGCGACGCAGTGCATCGCAACTTGGCGCGCCCCGCCCTTTCGCGGCAGATCAGTCTTCCACGCCGCAGGCCGCCTCGATCTGACGTACCGCTTCAAGCAAACGTGGCGCCACGGCCTTCGCCAGCGCGCCGTTCTTCAGCCTGAACGAAGACATGGTGCAGTTCATCGCGACGCTGTCTTCGCGCGGCGGCTGCCGGACCGGCACGGCAACCGCATGGATTTCCTTCTTCCAGTCGCCTTCCGACAGGCAGTAGCCGGTCTGAGGAAATCGCTTGAGCTCCTTTTCCCAGTACACGCTTTCCCGGGAGAAGCTCTCGGGGTCCATGACCTTCAGGCGATTGAGCACGGACGTGCGCTCGTCCACAGGACGCGCCAGAAGAAGCGCACGCCCGATCGAACTGGTGAGCAGCGAGCGCGTTGCGCCGATGTCGGGCTGGTACACATTACCTGCGTCGGCGCGACAGCTGTCGATGTAGACCACTTTCAGTCCGTCGCGCATGCCCAGATTGACCGTGCAGCCGGTCTCGCGCGCAATGCGCTCCATATGCGGACGCGCGATCTGACGCACGCGCATGCTCGCCAGCAAAGGATGACCAAGGGAGAGCACGCCAGCGGCGAGCCGAAACTTCTGCAGGCCCTCGACACGGGAAAGATAGCCCAGCAGCGTCAGCGTATAGGTCAGGCGCGAGACCGTCGGCTTCGGCAATCCTGTGCGTTCCGACAGTTCCCGGTTGCTGAGCACCGGTTCATCCGCGGTGAAGGTGCGCAGAATGTCAAGGCCGCGCGCGAGATTGGTGGAAAAGTTGCGGTCTGTGGAGAGATCGTGAGAAACGAGAATGCCGTGCTGGAGCTGCATCACAAAGCCATCGGGGGTCAACGGATCCGACATCATAAGGGCAACTGGTCAGCGAATGGGCACGCGCCAGCGTCGCACTCCAACGCAAGAAAGACTATCGCCGTTTCGCACAGCGGTTTGCTTGCTGCAGGCGCCTGCCTCTTGTTGCAAGCTCTTGCGGAATTTCCAGGAGATCGCCATGTCCGACGTGCCGCTTCACCTCCCGTTCCGCGCCCTGCGCACCCGCTACGAAGATCGTCGCATCACCAGTCATCTGGAGCAGCTCGTGCCGGATGACCTGTCTCCCGGCGAGGTCGTGATTCGAAGCCACTATGCCGGCGTCAATTACAAGGACTGCCTGGCGGTCACCGGGGCCGCGAAGATCATGACGGGCTTTCCGCGCATCGCGGGCATCGAGGCGGTGGGTGAAGTCATCCACACGACGGGCCAGCGCTTGCGCAACGGCGACCTGGTACTGGTGCATGGATTCGGCCTCGGCGTCGAGCGTGACGGCGGATTTTCCGAACTGATCCGCGTACCGGAGTCCTGCGTGATGCCACTCCCGGCCCCGCTCGACGCCCGCGAAACGGCCGCGATCGGGGTGCCGGGCTTCACGGTGGCACTGGCACTGGAAAGGCTGCAGCAATGCGGCATCACGCCAGGCTCCGGCCCCATTGCCGTCAGCGGCGCGTTCGGCGCGGTCGGGATGCTTGCCCTGTCCATTCTTTCGCGCGCGGGCTACGAAGTCGTCGCGCTGACCCGCCGCAGTGCGCAGGCGGACATCCTGCGCGCACTGGGCGCCAGTCAAGTGCTCGATACCGGCGAAATTGCCGCGGGAAGCAAACCGCTTGAGGAGGCGCGCTTTGCCGGCGCCATCGACAATGTCGGATCGGAGGTCCTGTCCTGGTTGCTGAAGTCGATGAAGAATGGCGGCTGCATCGCGTCGGTGGGCAATGCCGGCGGCAATGTGTTTCAGGCGAACGTACTGCCATTCATCATCCGAAGCGTGCACCTGTTCGGCATCGTCGCGAATGCGGACTGGCCTGCCCGTGAACGGCTTTGGGCGCAGCTGGCCGGGCCCTGGAAACCGGATCTGCAGCGCCTCGCGCCGTGGGTCAATGAAATTGGACTGGACGCGTTGCCGGAACACTGTGTCCGGCAAGTGGAAGGCAGGGCCAGCGGGCGTACTGTGGTTCGATACGCGCACTGACACGCACGCAGCCTGTCGGCGCTGCCGTACGGGCTATCGTGCAGCACCGGGGCAGAACATGCCGCCCCCATGCCGATCCGCCCTTCTCCCTTATGCCGTCTGCAGCACGCCGCGCTGAATCTGATCGCGCTCGATCGATTCGAACAGGGCCTTGAAGTTGCCTTCGCCGAATCCTTCGTCGCCCTTGCGCTGGATGAACTCGAAGAACACCGGGCCTAGCAAGTTCTTCGAGAAGATCTGCAGCAGCAGTCGCTGCTGGCCACCTTCAGTCGAACCATCGAGCAGGATGCCGCGCGTCTTCAGTTCCTCGACGTTTTCGCCGTGACCGGGCAAGCGCCCTTCCAGCATCTCGTAGTAGGTCGCAGGCGGCGACGGCATGAAAGGCACGCCGTTCATGGCCAGCTGATCAAGCGTGGTTTTGATGTCGTCGGTCAGCAGCGCGATGTGCTGAATGCCTTCGCCGTTGAACTGCATCAGGAATTCCTCGATCTGGCCCGAGCCCTTCGAGGATTCTTCGTTGAGCGGGATGCGGATCTGGCCGTCCGGCGCGGTCATTGCCTTCGAGGTCAGGCCGGTGTATTCGCCCTTGATGTCAAAGTAGCGGATCTCGCGGAAATTGAACAGCGACTCGTAGAAGTTCGCCCAGAAGGCCATTCGACCACGATAGACGTTGTGGGTCAGGTGGTCTATGACCTTCAGGCCGGTGCCTTTGGGCCGCCGGTCAACGCCCTCAAGGAATTCAAAGTCGATGTCGTAGATGGACTTGCCGTCCTCGAAGCGGTCGATCAGATACAGCGGCGCGCCGCCGATGCCCTTGATGGCAGGCAGGCGCAACTCCATCGGGCCGGTCGGGATCTCGATCGGCTGCGCGCCCAGTTGCAGCGCGCGGGCATACGCCTTGTGTGCATCCTTGACCCGGAAAGCCATGCCGCAAGCCGACGGACCGTGTTCGGCAGCGAAGTAGGCGGCCTGGCTGCAGGGCTCGTTGTTGACGATGAAATTGATGTCGCCCTGGCGGTACAGCACCACATCCTTGGAACGATGCACGGCGACCTTGGAAAAGCCCATCATCTCGAACACGGGTTCGAGCGTCCCCGGCTTGGGCGAAGCGAATTCCACGAACTCGAAGCCCATCAGGCCCATCGGGTTGAAGTCGGCGTCAGACATGGTGCATCTCCTCGATTGTTACGTGGATGAAAGGCCGCGCCACCGGATGTATGAGGCGCATGGGAAATGGTCAGGGAAGCTGTCGCGAGGCCGGAAGACATCTGCGCGAGAGCGACTGCGCACGCAAGAATCTTAGTGCAAATGCATCGCAATATCCGCGCAATATCAAGATAGAATTGCAGTGTTTGCGCACATTTATTGCACACATTCCCGAATCGAGGCACAAGCATGTCATCCATCAGCATAGATCTTCACGACCTGCAACTTCTGGCCCTGCTGCAGGAGGACGGACGCGCCACCAATGCCGCCCTCGGCGAGAAGATCCATCTGTCCACCTCGCAGGTGAGCCGGCGCATCCAGCGCCTGGAAGAGTCCCAGGTCATCGGCAAGTACGCCGCCCTGCTCTCCCCGGAGATCGTCGGTCTAGGCGTGGAAGCGTTCACCTTCGTCACGCTCGGGCGGCATGGCGACGGTCACAGCGAGACCTTTGAACGCGCCGTGGCCGACATGCCGGAGGTGCTCGACTGCATATCCGTCACTGGCGAATGCGATTACATCCTGCGCGTGGTAGCCCCGGATCTGGCCGCCTTTTCCGAGCTGATCCTCAAGCAGTTGCTGCGCACGCCGGGTGTCATCAACGTGAAATCGAACATCGCGCTCAAGAAGGTCAAGAGCACCCATGTGCTGCCGCTCGACCATCTGAAGCAGCCGGCCCGCACCGGCAAGCGCCTGGTGTTATCGCGCTAGCGCATCGGGCCGATGCGCTGGCGGCACGACGCGAGCGCCGCGCCGGCTTGCTTATTCATGAAGCAACTATTGATATGCGCAAGCCTTCGTTGACTTTTCGTATTGTGCTTATTAATATGACTTTATGACTATCGAGCCAAACGTCTTTCAGAAAAGCCGCATGCCCCTGTATCTGCAGGTGGCCAAGCTCATGCGGCAGAAAATTGAAAGCCAGGAGTGGCCCTATGGTTCGCAGATCCCGACGCTCGAGGATCTGGCAAAGGAATATGAAGTCTCGCGCATCACCCTGCGCGCGGCCCTCACGCAACTGGAGAACGAAGGCATCGTGCGCCGCACGCGCGGACTGGGCACCTTCGTTGCCAAGGATCTTTCGTCCCAGCGCTGGTTCAAGCTCGCGAACAACTTCGACGAACTGGTCGAGACTGTCAACAACGTCAAGGTCCACCTGCAGTCGATCGAGCAGGTGCAAACCCGTTTGGTGCCGGCGATGGATTTCGGAACGCCAGCCGCGTCCTACGAGCGCCTGCGCCGGGTTCACTTTTACAAGGATGAACCCTACTGCCTGATCGACCTGTACATCGCCAAGGATGTCTTCGATATCGACCCCGATGGCTTTCGTTCGATGCCCGCCATCCCAAAGCTGGCAACGATGCCCGACGTCGAAGTCGCGCATGGCAGGCAGATCATGCGCATCACCATCTGCGATGAAGAAACCGCCGTGCACCTGGACATCGGGGTGGGCGATCCGATCGCCGATGTCTGCCGCACGCTGCTCGACGAGCAGAAACGCATCATCTATTACGCGCGCATCCAGTATCCGGCGCAAATGATCCAGGTCGATGTCGATCTGATGCAAGGCGTAAACAGAAAAAGAAAAAGTACACGAAAAAAAACCTGATCCTGCATTCAAATGGAGACATAGTTGATGAAGAAAAGCAGTAACGGACTGGCCAATCTTGGCTGGACCATCCTACCTTTTGCATTTTTGATCCTGTTCTGGGCCGTATTGCGCGCAACGGGATTGATCAATCCGACCCTGCTTCCGTCCCCGCTCGAAGTCGCGCAAACCGGCTGGACGGCGCTGACGGAAGGCAACTTGGTCATCAACATACTGATGTCGGTGCAACGCGTGCTGTTCGGTTTGCTGCTTGGCATGCTGTGCGCGGTGCCGGTCGGTTTTCTGATCGGCTGGTACAAGCCGGTGCGCCGCTTCGTCGACCCGCTGATCAACTTCTTTCGCGCGCTGCCTCCGATTGCGCTGATTCCGCTGGTCATCGTCTATCTGGGCATCGGCGAGTTCGCCAAGATCTCCATCCTCTTTTACGCCTCGTTCTTCGCGGCCGTGATTGTGATGTACGAAGGCATGGTGCAGATCAGTCCGGTCTACATCCGTGTGGCGCGCACCCTCGGCGCAACCGACTTCGAAATCTTCAGCAAGGTCATGTTGCCCATGACGGTGCCGCATATGCTGACTGCGCTGCGCGTGGCACTTGGGGTGGCCTGGGCGACACTGGTGGCATCCGAACTGGTTGCCGCGCAGGAAGGTCTCGGCGCGATGATCCAGAACGCGTCGTCCTTCTTCGACCTGCCTACCATTTATCTCGGAATCATCAGCATTGGTGCCCTGGCGCTGACGATGGATGCGCTGCTGCGCAAGCTGTCGGCGCGTCTGGTGAGCTGGCAGGACAAGGCGGAGAACAATTGATCATGGAACAGCAAAAAGAACGCATCCGCTTCGACAATGTGTCGATGCAGTTTGATACGCCCAACGGCCTGCTTGAAGTCGTGCGCGAAATGTCCTTCAGCATCAATCAGGGCGATTTCATTTCGCTGGTCGGCCCTTCCGGCTGTGGCAAGACCACGCTGCTCAACATGGCCGCAGGTTTCGTCAAGCCGAGCGCCGGCTCGGTAAGCCTCGACGGCAAGCCGATCGACGGCCCAGGCCCGGACCGCGGCGTGATGTTCCAGGAATACGGCGTCTTCCCCTGGCTGACCGTCGAGCAGAACATCGCTTTCGGACTCGGACTGAAAAACAACCGCGACAAGATGAGCGAAGCCGAGAAGAAGGAGACCGTCGAGCGCTACCTGACGCTGATGGGCCTGAAGGACTTCCGCAAGGCATTCCCGAAGACGCTCTCCGGCGGCATGCGTCAGCGCCTGGCGCTGGCACGCACCTATGCCGTGCATCCCGACTTCGTTCTGATGGACGAACCCTTCGGCGCACTCGACGCGCAAACGCGCAGCGCCATGCACGACCTGCTGCTTGAGATCCTGCACGCCGAAGGCAAGACCGTCATGCTGATCACGCACTCGGTGGAAGAAGCGGTCTATCTGTCAAACAAGGTGCTGGTGATTTCCGCCCGCCCCTCACGCATACGGGAGGTGGTTGACATCCCCTTCCCCTATCCCCGGCACCGGTCATTGCAGGAGACGCCGGAATTCAATGCGCTGCGCTCGCACATCCATGACTCGGTGATGCGCGAATACGCAGCCCAGGAAGCGCAGGCCAAGACCAGGGCCACTACCTGAGAACAACGGACTCGATCCGATCATAAAAGGAGATATCACCATGAAGCGTCGTACCTTTCTCGAACTCGGTGCCGCATCCGCACTGGCCGCCGCCGCGCCATCCATCGCTCTGGCCCAGTCGCGCAAGCTGAAGATCGGCTACCTGCACACTCTCGCGGTCGACGGCCAGCTGTGGCTCGCCGATTCGATGGGTCTATGGGAAAAGAACGGCCTGCAGCCTGAGTTCATCCAGTTCCAGACCGGGCTCGAACTGTTCCAGGCCATGAGTGGCGGTTCGATCGATGTGCTCTCCACCGGTGCGGTGCTGTCGAATTTCCCGGCGCGCGGCCAGGGCAAGGCCTTCCTGATCAACAACGTCGAGTTCGCCACCGCCCAGTTGTGGGTGCACCCCGACATGGGCATCAACAGTTTCGCCGACCTTAAGGGCAAGAAAATTTCGACCACGGCCGGCACCACCGCCCACGTGTTCCTGGACAAGGCCCTGCGCGCCAATGGTGTCGACCCGAAGAAGGACGTGCAGATTGTCAACCAGCGCATGCAGGACGCAGTGACCGCCTTCATCTCCAAGGCCGTGCCGGCTGTCGCGCTGTGGGTGCCGTTCAACATCTCCGTGCGCAACCGCGTGCCGACCGCGAAGATGCTGGGCGACGCCTCGGCGCATTACCCGGATGCCGCGATCACTGGGGGCTGGGCGGCCGCCAACGAGTTCTACGAGAAGAATCCGGACACGCTCAAGCGCATCATCTCCACCTGGGTCGAGGCCAACGATCACATGATCACGAACACCGTGAGCGCGCTGGAGCTGATCCAGAAGAAGTACTACCCGAACGTACCGCTGTCGGATATCAAGGAACAGTACCAGGCCCAGATGATGTTCCGCTCGCAGAAATGGGCATCAATGTACAAGGACGGCACCGTTACCCGTTGGCTGCAGCAGGTGACCGACTTCTTCGTCGACTTCGCCAGCATTCCGAACGCGGTTCCGGCCTCCCAGTATTTCGATCCGAAACTCTATCTGGACGTGGTCAAGGCATGACAGTTTCGCAATCCACGCGAGACATGGCCGGCGGCGCCTACGATTACATCATCGTGGGCGCCGGCTCGGCCGGATGCGTTCTCGCCAACCGCCTTTCACGCGATCCTTCGGTGAAGGTTCTGCTGCTCGAAGCCGGCAAGCCGAACAAGAATTTCTGGCTGCATCTGCCCGTCGGCTACTTCCGGACGATCTACGACACGCGCTTCTCGTGTCTGTACGATACGGAACCCTGCGAGGGTACGGCAGGGCGCAACATCGTGTGGCCGCGGGGTCGCATTCTGGGCGGCTCCAGCTCGATCAACGGTCTGCTCTACATCCGCGGTCAGCACGCGGACTACGACGACTGGGCACGCAAGGGCGCGCACGGATGGGATTTCCGTTCCGTGCTGCCCTTCTTCAAGCGTTCCGAGTGCTATGAAGGCGGCGAGAGCGAGTACCACGGCGCCAATGGCGAGCTGGGCGTTTCCGAACTGAAGAATGACCATCCCTACTGCAAGACCTGGGTCGAGGCGGGGCAGCAATTCGGACTCCCCTTCAACCCGGATTTCAACGGCGCCACCGAGTACGGCGTGGGCCAGTACCAATTGTCCATCAAGAACGGCCTGCGCTCGAGTGCGGCGGCAGCCTTCCTGCGGCCGGCACGCAAGCGCCCCAATCTGACGGTCCTTACCGAGTCATTCGTGCACCGCGTCCTGTTCGAAGGTGCGACCGCCGTCGGCGTCGAATGGTCGCACAAGGGACAGTTGCGCAGTGCGCGCGCCGAGCGGGAAGTAATCCTGTCAGGCGGCGCGATCCAGTCGCCTCAGCTTCTGCAGCTCTCAGGCATCGGGCCTGCAGGCCTCTTGCACAAGCTTGGCATTCCGGTTCGGCTCGATGCCCCGGAGGTCGGTGAAAACCTGAAGGATCACTATCAGGCGCGCACCATCGTCCGCCTGAAGGAAAAGCGCTCGCTCAACAACGATGTGCGCAACCCGCTCAAGCTGGCCTCGATGGGCCTGGAGTGGTTCTTCAAGCGCACCGGCCCGCTGACCGTCGGCGCTGGCCAGGTCGGCGGCTTCGCGGGCACCGAATACGCAGCCGATGGTCGCGCGGACATGCAGTTCAACGTGATGCCGCTTTCGGTCGACAAGCCCGGTACGCCTTTGCATGACTACCCTGGTTTCACCGCCACGGCATCCCAGTGCCGCCCCGCTTCGCGCGGCAGCTTGCAGATTCGCAGTACCGATCCCATGACCGCACCGCGCATCGTCACCAATTATCTGAGCGAAGAGATCGACCGCAAGACCATCGCTGCTGGTGTCGAGATGCTGCGCGAGATCTACAATCAGCCCGCCTTCCGGAGTCTGGTCGATGCCGAAGTGCTGCCGGGAGCGCATCGCAAGACGCGCGCCGACCTGCTGGACTTCGCGCGCGAGCACGGCGGCACGGTCTTCCACGCCGTGGGCACCTGCCGCATGGGTTCGGACGAACGCGCCGTCGTCGATCCGACACTGAAGGTCCGGGGCGTCAGCCGCCTGCGCGTGATCGACGCATCGGTCATGCCGGACATGGTGTCCGCCAACACGAATGCCGCCGCGATCATGATCGGCGAGAAGGGAGCACATCATGTGCTCAACGATCCGTTCTGAAACGGATGCAAGCAGACAGGAGTCAGGAATGTATGAATACGGCAATCTGATCGCAGGCCAGTGGCGCGCCGGAGAAGGCGAAGCCTTCACGACCCGCAATCCTGCGCACCCCTCGCAGACCGTCGGTCGCTATGTGGCAGCCTCGCGCGGCCAGGTTGAGGAAGCGGTGCGCGCCGCACGGCGGGCACAGGCCGTCTGGCGTGAATTGCCCGCGGTCGAACGCGGCGCCATCGTCGAGAAGTTCGTCGCGGCGATCGAGGCGAAAGCCGCCGAGCTGTCGCAAGCCATCACGCTGGAACAGGGCAAGCCCCTGGCCGAGTCGCGGGGTGAAGTCGCCAAGGCCTGCGCCGAGTCGCGTTTCATGATCGGCGAAGCGGCCCGCAGCCACAGCCCGGCCATGCCCTCTTCCCGGCCCGGCTTCAGCAATGCGGTCATCCGGCGTCCGCGCGGCGTCATCGCTGCCCTTAGTCCGTGGAACTTTCCGATCATGACACCGATGCGCAAGATTGCGCCGGCCCTCGTGTTCGGCAATGCGGTGATTCTCAAGCCGTCCGAATTCACACCTGCTGCCGCCTGCATCGCAGCCGATGCGGCAAAGGGCATCCTGCCGGACGGCCTGCTCCAGCTCGTGAACGGGATGGCCGAAACCGGCCAGGCGCTGGTGTCGCATCCTGCCATCGATGGCGTGACATTCACCGGCTCGGTACCGGTCGGCAAGAAAGTGTATGCCGCCGCGGCTCAGAATCTGGTGGAAGTGTCGCTGGAGCTCGGCGGCAAGAATGCGGCGGTCGTCAATGACACGACGGATCTTGACGCCTGCCTCGACCAGATCATTGGCGCCGCCTATCAGTGCGCCGGACAGCGCTGTACCGGCATCAGTCGCGTGCTGGCTCACAGGTCGCTGCTGCAGGCGGTACAGGATGGCCTTGCCGAACGCGCGCGCCGGCAGGTTCTCGGCGACGGCATGCAGGAAGGAGTGACGATGGGCGCGTTGACCAGCGAAGCACAGTTCCGCAAGGTCAGCGCGATGGTGGAAGCAGGCGTGGCCGAAGGCGCGCGCGTGCTGGCAGGCGGCAAGGCTGCGAAGCTCCCGGGGCTGGAGGACGGCTATTTCTACGAGGCGACGATCCTGGGCGACGTGACACCCGGTATGTCGGTGGCGCGCGAGGAGATCTTCGGCCCGGTGATCTCGGTGCTTGCCTACGACACTGTCGATGATGCATTCGACATTCTCAACGGCGTGGAATTCGGCCTGACTTCGGCACTCTTCTCGAACGATCTGGCGCTGGTGCAGCGCTTCATCGCACAGAGCGAAACCGGCATGCTGCACGTAAATCACGGAACCGTCCCCGAGAATCACATGCCCTTCGGCGGAATCAAACATTCCGGCGTCGGCGCGTACTCGGTCGGTCCAAGCGCGGCCAACTTCTACACCACCGAGCACTCCGTCTACATCAAGGCATAATCCAGGCACAACAAGGCAGATTGAATCGATGATTTCCCTTCACGAGCTTCGCGCGATCCGGATCGCGAAAGTCGAAGCCTTCGTCTTCCGCGCTCCCATCGCCGAGCCCGTGCAGACATCGTTCGGCATCATGTACGACCGACCGGCAGTGCTGGTGCGGATCGAGGATGACGAAGGCGCTGTCGGCTGGGGCGAGGTGTGGTGCAATTTCCCCGGCGTCGGCGCAGAACACCGGGCGCGCGTATTCGAGAGCTGCGTGGCTCCAGTGCTGAAGGAACGCGCCTGGAGCACGCCAGCGGAAGCGTTTGAAGCGCTTTCGCGGCGCTTGCACGTTCTCGGCCTGCAGAGCGGCGAGCCCGGCACCATGGCGCAGGTCGTTGGCGGCGCGGACATCGCCTTGTGGGATCTGGTCGCCAGGCGTCTTGGCCAGCCACTCTGGAAGCTGCTGGGCGGCAGCCGGCAAGTACGCGTCTATGCCTCCGGACTGAGTCCGACTGACCCGGAAAAGCTGGCCGAGCAGAAGCGACGCGAAGGCTACCGCGCCTTCAAGCTGAAGGTGGGATTCGGGATCGAACGGGATCTGGCGAACCTGCGCGCGCTGCGCACTTTGCTGGGCCCCGAAACCACACTGATGATCGATGCCAATCAGGCATGGGATCCGGATACCGCGGTGCGCATGAGCGAGATGCTGGCCGAATGCGAGCCGATCTGGATGGAAGAGCCGATTAGCGCCGATCACAGCCTGGAACAATGGCAGAGGCTCGCCGCCGCCTCGGCCATTCCGCTTGCCGCGGGCGAGAATATGCGTGGCGAAGCCGAGTTTTCGGCCGCGATCGCATCGGGAGCATTTGCCGTGTTTCAGCCCGATCTGGGAAAATGGGGCGGGTTCAGCGGCTGCATCCCCGTCGGCCGCGAAGCCATAGCCAGGGACCGCCTGTTCTGCCCGCATTGGCTGGGTGGCGGCATTGGTCTCGTGGCATCAATGCAGTTGAAGTCCGCAGTGGGCGGCCCCGGATTCGTGGAAGTCGACTCCAATCCGAATCCTTTGCGGGAGATGATTGCCGGAACGCTGGTGTTCCCCGACGAAGGGGGCGTCTCCCTGCCGGACCGGGCCGGTCTTGGCGTCGAACCCGACCTGCAAGCGGCTCGGGACTTCCTCGTGCCACATAAATATCGGTGACGAATCCGCGGACGATGCCGGCAACGTCCGCATTGATATCAGGTCAAGATGCACCCGCACTCATTTCGCCGTCTGTTTCCCTTCCTGCGCTGGCCACGACCTAGCACTGAAACGCTGCGGCGCGACGCCTGGGCAGGAATTACGGTCGGTCTGGTGCTCGTTCCGCAGTCCCTGGCCTATGCCACGCTGGCCGGCATGCCCGCGCATACCGGCCTCTATGCGGCACTGCTGCCGGCACTCATCGGCGTGTTGTGGGGCTCGTCCGCCCTGCTTTCAGTGGGGCCGGTCGCACTGACCAGCCTGCTGGTCTACGGTGCCCTGGCCCCGATGGCGCAACCTGGAAGTGGGCAGTGGGTGACGCTGGCAATCTGGCTGGGCCTGTATACGGGCCTGATCCAGTTTGCGCTTGGCGCATTCCGCCTTGGAGGCATTGTCAATCTTGTATCGCAGCCGGTGATGCTCGGCTTCGTCAATGCCGCCGCCGCGATCATCATCCTGACCCAGCTTCCCGCTCTGTTTGGCATCGACCTGTCCTTCGACGGCACTGCCGGCGCAATAGAGCAGTTGAGCGCCGTGGCCGAGCACCCCATCGTGCCGCTGTTCGGCTTGTGTGCCATTGCCTTGCTGTTCGCACTCCGCCGTTTCCTGCCCCGCCTGCCGGCCGTGCTGATCGTGAGCGTCGTTGGCATCGTGGCCAGCAGCCTGATCGGATATGCCGAAGCTGGCGGCACCGTCATCGGCGCGATCCCGGCCGGCCTGCCGCCGCTGGTCCTGCCGTCGGAGCTCCCGTTCGAAAGCCATCGCCAGCTGTGGCCGGCTGCCGCGATTCTTGCGCTGATCAGCTTCACCGAGGCCATGTCGAGCTGCCGCATCCTGGCCCGCAAAACCAATACGGAGTGGAACGAGAACCAGGAACTCATCGGCCAGGGCATGGCGAAATTCGCCAGCGCCTTTTCCGGCGCCTTCCCGGTCAGCGGCTCCTTCTCGCGCTCGGCGCTGAATCTGTACAGCGGTGCGGTGAGTGCATGGTCGTCCTTGTTTACCGTGGCGACGGTGCTCGTCTGCCTGCTGTTCCTGACTGCCTACCTGCACGATCTTCCCAAATCGGTGCTGGCGGCGATCATCGTCGTGCCGGTACTGAGTCTGTTTGAGCCGCGTGCGTTTCGGCGACTGTTTTCCTATTCGCGTCGCGATGGCGCCATTGCCGTCGCGACCTTCATCACCACGTTGATCGCCTTGCCCCATCTCTACTGGGGCATCGTGGTCGGCGTCGGATTGACGATGGTCTCCTTTCTATACGCCCGCATGCAGCCACGCATCGTCGAGGTCAGCCTGCATGAGGACCGCACCTTGCGCGACCGGCAACGCTTCGACCTGCCGCCCCTGGCGCCCGATCTGCTTGCCGTGCGCATGGACTCGGCACTGAACTTCCTGAGCGGTACTGCGCTGGAACGTTTCATACTGGCCCGTGCGCACGAGCACGGGCCAGTGCGTCGCGTCCTGCTGTGCGCGGGTGCGATCAATGACATCGACGCCAGCGGCGTCGATACGCTGGAATCCCTGCTGACCGGTCTGCGCCAGCGCGGGGTGACGCTGTATCTTTCCAACGTCAAGAAGCAGGTGTGGGAAGTGCTGGAACGCGCCGGCGTGCCGAGCGACATGGGTCGGGAGCACATCTTCTCAACCGATCTGCAGGCAGTAGCGGCGCTCGCAGCAGACTGCAGCAGGACGTAGTCAGGCTGCCCAGCGTCAGGTTCCGGTCGCCTGCCCGGCAGCAGGATTCCGGTCATCGTGACCGGCGCGCGATGCCATCCTGGCCTGACGATCGGCGTTAGCGTACGCCCGCCGCAACGGGCACAGCCGTCAATGCTTTGCAGCGGCGATGTAATGAAGCAGAGGATGGAATCGGCAGGCGAGTTCAGATGGAAACGCAGGGCTTGAAGAACATTCTTGCGCCAGCTCCGGATGTCCGCCCTCGCATCGGAGCCACGAAACAGGCCGCCTCAGTGGCAGTCCGGCACGTCCTGATCCAGATAGACCTCGAATGCGATCGCGCGCACCGCCTTCTTCATGACGGCCTGTGGAAAGTCTTCACGGTCCCATTCCCGTGCGATGCGACGCGCGGATTCGGTCGTGGCGTGGTCCGAGGCCGGAACCAGCAGAGCCAGCTGACTCTTTTTCCCGGCCGGCAAGCGCGCCGAAAATTTCTTCCATTCCGGCAGCCGGATCAGTTCCTCCAGCATTGCGCTGTCATGCACGGTTGCATCGCAGTCTCCGACGCGCAAGGCAATCAGCGCGTCGGCGGGTGCCGGGTAGACCATTTCCCTTGCGCCATAGCGCGCGGCAAGGGTACCGACATGGTGACCACCTTCGGAAACGCAGACCTTGCGACCCTTCAGATGCTCCCAGCGCTTGATCGTTGTATCTGTGCGCATGATCGCCATCGGGGCCGACTCGTAGGGCAGCGGGACCGAAACGTAGCCGGGCGGATGCGCGCCATCCGCGGGAAGCGTCGTGAGGCGCAGCCCGGTTATGTCCCCCTTTTCCGCTCGGACCTGAACCAGGGCTTGCTTCAGGCGCTTGGCCAGATCGGTCGCAAGGGCGCTGTCGATGGTTTCCGGCGTGCGGAATTTCCTGTCCACGCGCTGCTCCGGCATTACGTAGTCAAGCGCGATGGATAGCGGCTGCGCAACTGCCGCACTGGCGGCTGCGCACATGACTGCCAGAGGAATCAGTTGCGAGGGCTTCATCACACGTACTGATAGCGCAGGACGCGATGCTTGAGGTTTTCCAGCAGCACCTGGTCGATCAGGGGGGCGAGGATGGCGATGGCGAGAATGCTGGCCATCACGCCGACCATGTCGGCGGTTTCCCCGGCATACGACAGCGAACGCCCCAGACCTTTGCCGAAGCCGATCAGCATTTCGGCGGAGATCAATGCTCGCCAGGCGTTGCCGAAGGCGAGCTGGGCACCGGTGATCAGTTCCGGCATGACCGCCGGCAGATAGACACGGCGCAGCAGATCCCAGCGCGAAGCGCCCATCACCCGCGCCGCCGACACATGCACCTTCTGCACGCTTTCGGTTGCGTTCATCACCGACAGCGCCGCCGGGAAGAAAGCGGCAATCGCAACCACGACGATGATCGGCAGGTTGCCGAAGCCCATCATGATCAGGAAGATCGGAACCCAGGCGATCGAGGGGATGGACTGCAGGATGATGATCGCCGACTTCAAGACCTCGCGGAAGAAAAACAGCACGGCGCCGATCAGTCCGAATCCCACGCCCAGCAGCAGCGCCGAGCCGTAACCCACTCCGAGGCGCACGATGCTGCCCCACAGGGCTTCCCGGAACTCCCCGGACTGCAGCTCCTCCCACAGGCGGACGAACACCGTATGCACGTCCGGCATCAGGAAGTCGGGCAGCAGCCAGGCGGCGACCTGCCACATGAAAAGAATGAAGACCACGGCGAGTGCCATGGCGGATTTTTTCTGGAAACCGGCGATGCGAAGTGTGGTGCTCATGGAGTACGTTCGATCTTGCTTGTTTTTATGTTGCCCGGCCACGTGCTTCTATCTGCAGACACGAGCTGGCAGGCGCATATGTTCATGCGTGTAAAACCCGGAAGGGGCAAAGAGCCCGCTGACGCATTCGCGTTGCCGACTCTTCACCCCCACCCCAGCCCTCCCTCTTCGGGAAGGCGTTCGTGTCGACGCAGACGTGCCGCTTACAGCTTGCGCGCCTGCTGCCAGCTCAGATCCAGCAGCTGCTTGACGTCGAAGGGACTGCCGTCGCGGGTCTTCAGCGAACCCTGGGCCTGCATGATATCGGCGATTTCCTGCATGCGCGCGATGTCCTTGTCCTTCAGGGCCGCATGGAATTCCTGGGTCTTGATGGCTTGGGTAATCACAGCTTCGCGCGGCAGCTCGCCCTTGTTCAGCGTCTTGAGCATCGGCTCGGCAATGAATTCTCCGGCGATGTACTTGGAAGCCTCTTCCGGGTTGTTCTCAAGCATGTCGATCGCCTCCTTCTGGGCGTCGAGCGACTTCCACACATCATCCTTGCGCTTGGCGAGGGTCTCGCCGGAAGTGATCACAACCATGCAGGGGAAAGGCCAGACTTCACCGATCTCGTAGATTTCCTTGACCGGGGCGATCAGCTTGGCGATGGAGGCCTGCGGTTCGAACAGGAAGGCACCGTCCACGCGCTTGGACACCAGCGACTGCACCGCCACCTGCGGGCTCACGCCCATGACGTTGACATCGTCGCGATTCAGCCCGGCCTGCTTGAACACCACGCCCTTGAGAACGGTGTCCGCCGTGCTGCCTTCGGCCTGCGATGCGATGGTCTTGCCCTTCAGGCCGGCGATGTCCTTGATGCCGGTTTCTTCACGCACCAGCATGGCGTGGTAGCCGTTCTGCGCGCCGCCGACCACCTTCAAGTCCGCGCCTTTGGAGGCCCAGGCGATGGCGTTGGTGAAGCCGAGCACGCCGGTGTCGAGCTGACCGCCGACTATGGCCTTGATCAGGTCGGTGCCGGACTTGAATTCGATCATCTCCACGTCCAGGCCATGCTTCTTGTACAGACCCGCCTTGCCGGCGAGGATGGCCTGGGCGTCGTCCATCACGCGCAGATAGCCGACCTTGAACTTCTCCTGAGCGGCTGCCGGGCCGGCCAGCACCAGGGCTGCCAACGCGGTGGCGACGATCTTCATTGCTTTCATGCTCTTGCTCCTTCAAGTGCGGGGGATTGAGTCTTGTGTTCGGCTTCGATGCCGAGCAGGCCGAGAATTTCGCGCCGTTCGTCGGCAAAGTCGGCCACATCATGCGACTTCGGCCGGTGGGCCAGGTTGAACTGCTTGAGCACCTTGGCCGGTCGATGGCTGAAGACCAGGATGTGGTCGGCAAGGAACAGGGCCTCGTCGACATCGTGCGTTACCAGAAGCACGGTCGGGCCGTTTTCGCGGATCAGGTCAAGCAGCACGTCCTGCAGCGTCAGGCGGGTGAGCGCATCGAGCGCGCCGAAGGGCTCGTCCAGCAGCAGGACTTCGGGAGAGGAAATGAAGGCACGGGCGAGCGCGGCGCGCTGGCGCATGCCGCCCGAAACCTGGTGCGGATAGTAATCTTCGAAGCCGCCGAGCGCGACCTTGGCCAGCCATTTCACCGCCTGTTCGCGCGCTTCCTTCTTGCCGACCTTCTGGAACTCGAGCGCCAGGGCCACGTTCTGTACCAGCGTCAGCCAGGGGTACAGCGCATTCTCCTGGAACATCAAGGTGCGCGCCGGGCCCGGGCCGGTGATTTCCTGGCCGTCGGCCAGCACCCGTCCGCCGCTGGCCGTGTCCAGACCGGCAGCCAGATGCAGCAGGGTCGACTTGCCGCAGCCGGACGGGCCCACCAGCGCCACCAGCTGGCCCTGCGAAAACTCGTGGCTGAAATTGTCGATGACCTGCAGGTCACCGAATCGCTTTGCGACGTTCTGGAATGTGAGCTTCATCGTGCCTTACCGGGCTGCGCTCGGGCTGCGGATGGCAGCTTGCGGCAGACGCACGGACATGCCGCACCAGCCCACGGTTGAAATGACCGCAAGTGTGCGGTTATGTAACGTTCAGTACAAGGATATTTTCCGACTTTGCTTATGCCGGAGAGGAATTTGCGCGCTGCAAGCCGCATTGGCGCAGGGTTCGGGCCAGACGCTTGATCCGCCCTCAGCCGCTGCTGCGCGGGAGTTCGATCAGGTCCGCGATGCGGTATGGCTTGCTCAGGATGACAATGTCGTCGGGGATCGGGTTCCCTTCGCGGGCTGCCAGCGAGAAGCCGGAGGCAAGGATGATTCTCGTGTCGGGGTTGCGGTTCCTGGCGAAGCGGGCGACTTCGAAGCCGTCGATGCCGCCCGGCATCACGACATCGGAGAACAGCACGGCAATGTCCTTGCGCTGTTCAAGAAGCGCGATCGCCTGCTGACCGTCAGCCGCTGTCAGGACTTCGTAGTCGAGAGTACGGAAAAGCTCGGCGGCCAGGTCGAGCAGGTCCGGCTCGTCATCGACGACCAGGACGACTTCGGCCTTTCTTTCACGACGACTGCCGGGCCCATCCTCAATCGCGTCACTCTGTTCAAGCACCGGCAGCAGCATCTCGACCGACGTACCCTTGCCGGGTGCGCTGCTGATACGCGCGTTGCCGCCGGACTGTGCAATGAATCCGTAGACCTGGCTCAGGCCGAGCCCCGTGCCGCGCCCCACTTCCTTGGTCGTGAAGAATGGCTCGAAGGCGCGCTCCACGACTTCCGGCGGCATGCCGATGCCGGTATCGGTGACCGTTACCTGCACGTATTTGCCCTGGGGCAGCTTGCCCGGCTCCCCCCCCTCCAGTGTCTGATTGCCGGTCCCGATCGTCAGTACGCCGCCTGTGGGCATGGCGTCACAGGCATTGACGACGAGGTTGAGCAACGCGGCCTCGAAACGTGCAGCGTCGAGCATGACGGTCCGCTGACGCGCAGCGAGGTCGAACTCGAAGCGGATCGACGGATTGCCTGCGCGACGCAGCACAGCCTCAAAGCCCTGGATCAGGTCGTTGATGTCGCAGCGTTCGACCTTCAGCGGCTGGCGCCGTGCGAATGCCAGCAATTGCTGGGTCAGCGTGGCGCCCCGGTCGACGGCGCGTCGCATCATGGCCAGAAGCTTGACATCGGCATGCGACTGAAGGCGCATCGACAGCACGTCCAGCCCGTTCGACATGACCGCCAGCAGGTTGTTGAAGTCATGTGCGATACCGCCGGTCAGCTGGCCAACGGCTTCCATCTTCTGGGACTGGAACAGTGCCGCCTTTGCCTCGGCCAACGCCTCGTCGGCGCGCTTCTTCTCGGTCAGATCGCGGGTGATCTTGGCAAATCCGACCAGTTCGCCGGCCTCGTTACGCACGGTATCGATGACCACGCTGGCCCAGAAGCGCGTGCCGTCATTGCGGATCCGCCAACCCTCCGCTTCGAACTTCCCTTCCCGCAACGCAGTTTCCAGCGCGCGTTGCGGCACGCCCGCGGCCCTGTCTTCCGGTGTATAGAAGCGCGAAAAATGCTGCCCGATGATCTCATGCTGCTTGTAACCCTTGAACCGCTCGGCGCCGGGATTCCAGCTGCTGATATTGCCTCGGGTATCCAGCAAGTAGATGGCGTAGTCGCGCACATTGCTGACCAGCAGACGAAATCGTTGCTCATCGCTGATCTGGGCAGGGGTAGCGGTGGACTCGCGCGACATGAAGGCGTGGACTGGACGACAACTTCGTGATGAATCCGGTCATTCTAGTTGAGGTTTCCTTCCTGCGCAGTTGCGCGGCAATGACCGACAGCAAATGGTTCAAGCGGGACGTTTTCCGCGTGACCGCCTGCCCCATCAGCAAAGCGCAAGCAAGGCCTCGAACGCATGCAGTCGCTCCGGTCTCAACATGCTCAGAAAGGCAAGCAGCCAGGCTATCAGGCCAACAGCCGCTACCGGCAGTGCTGTCCGCACACGCATGGCGTTACGCAGCTTGCAGCCTGGCAAGCTGGCGATCATCGATCGGCCAGTGCAGCGCTGCGGCAAGCAGCCCGATCACGACTGAACCGATCCAGAGCAGGTCGTAGGAACCGGTCAGATCGTAGACACGCCCGCCAAGCCAGACACCGAGGAAGCCGCCAAGCTGATGGCCGACGAAAACAAAGCCGAACAGGGTCGAGATGTACTGCACGCCGAATATCTGCGATATCAGGCCGTTCGTGAGAGGCACCGTGCCGAGCCACAGGAAACCCATGCCGAAGGCGAAAACGTACAGCGTAGGTTCCGAGATAGGCAGCAAGAGGAAGGCCGCGGTCAGTGCCGCGCGTGCCAGGTACAGCCAGGCCAGCAGGTTCTTGCGACGATGGAAGCCGCCCCACCAGCCAAACAGGAAGGTGCCGGCGATGTTGGCCAGCGCAATCAAGGCCAGCGCGATGACGGCACTGCGCGCATTCAGGCCCTGGTCGGCCAGATAGGCCGGCAGATGGCCGGCAATGAAGGCCAGCTGGAACCCGCAGGCGGAAAAGCCGATGCACAGCAGGAAGAACCCACGGTGGGCGAAGGCCTCGCGCAGGGCCGCACCGAGCGTCTGGCCGCCGCCCGCCAGGGGAAAACCGCTTGATCCGGCAGGCTTGTCGGCCAGCGCCAGCGCAAGTGGCGCCGCCAGCGCGACCATGGCGGCCATGACCAGCAAGGCCGATTGCCATCCGAATCCGTCGAGCAATGCATGCGCCCCCGGCACCATCGCGAACTGTCCCAGCCCGCCGATGGCGCCCGCCAGCCCCAGCGCCCAGCCTCTCCGCTCCAGCGGCACCAGACGACTCAGTGCACCGTAGACGATGCCGAAGGTGGTGGCGGCCAGGCCGGTTCCGATCACGATCCCGCCCCAGAAGGTCAGCCCGGCACTGCCCGGCGCGTGCGCCATCCCGTACAGACCGATGCCGTACACCAGACAACCGGCGAGCAGCACGCGCATTGACCCGAGACGATCGGCAATCATTCCGGCCACCGGTTGCGCCAGTCCCCACAGCAGGTTCTGCACGGCAAAGGCGAAGGCGAACTCCTCGCGCGTCCAGCCGCGATCCATGGTCATGGGCAGCAGGAACAGGCCCTGCACATGGCGGATGCCCAGGGACAGCCCCATGATGAGGCCGCCGCAGAGGACGAGAATGAAGGGGTTGATGCGTGTCTGATTCATGCTGGCTCCGTTTGACTGGAAAGCAGCGCCGGGCGCACTTCGCCCCTGCAGCTTTCAGACGGAATTCTTCTTCGCCCACCGGGACTCGCGCAAACGTTCATTGCGCATGGTTTGCATGCATTGGCGGAATGGCGATGGCAATAGCAATAGCGTGGAACCGTGCGCCTTGATTACCTACTCATGCAACAAAACAGAAATGCGTACCAGGGAGACCTCGATGGCCATGATTCACTCGTTATCCTCGCTTGGCATTTCCCATCCGGCGCATCCCGCATCGGGCAAGAACTTGGCACAGGCAGCAGCGAAAGATGCCCGGCGCATTCTCGAGTCGCCCGCCCGCGCCCCAGTACCCGAAGCGATTTCTCGTGACGCGCGCGACCTGCTCGAAAATCTGCGAAGGGCGAAACAGGAGAACCCGCAGGCGAATCCCGGCCTTGCGCACAATCTGCATGCTGTCCAGCAGGCCATAGACGTGCTCAAATCAAGACTGGCCGAATGGGGCGATTGCCCCGCGAGACAGGTTCGCCACTGCCGGGAAAGCATAGAAGAGGCTCAGTTGTTCCTGCACGACCTGATCAATCAGAGCATCAAGGCGAGCCGACAGTCGGACGGCGCCATTCAGAAATATCTGATGGCGATATATCCACAAACAGGAGACCTCGTGGAGCATGCGGGAAGCATTCTTGCCCCCCACGAAGCACGCGCATTCGCCAATTCCAACTGGACCCTGCTTCGGAATATGGACATTCCTCGCCGCATGGATTTGCGTGGGCAAGTGGAGAACCGGAAGAAGAAGGCAGACACGAAACCGCTGACTGAGGCACAAATGGCCGAAGAACGGCGTGTGCTTGGCTGGCTTGTACCTCGACTCAAAAGCAGTACGCATGAAGCTCGCGGGATGGCCAGGCTGACCGAACTTCGCAGCCGGTTGCTGAAAATTTCCGAGGTACTGCCCGGGAAACTGAAAGACATTGAACGCATGCCTGATGAAAAGGTGCGCCGGGAGTCAATCGCGTCGTCGTTGCACCGCCTTCATGAAGTGACGGCGAGCCACGTCGCGGGAAAAATAGAGCTCACCATAGAACAGCGCGTCGCGTTGGCGGAGGCCCTGGCGGATGTATGCATCGCTCAGCTCGAATTCAGTCCCGAGTTTGCGCGCATGCGCATGCGCATCGTCGATGACGAGGTACGCACGCAAATGAATGCGAAGCTACCTGCCGAGCCGCAGGCCTTGGATTTCGCGCGCGATGTGCTGGATCTCGGCCAGGTCGAGCGCGACGAGGATGACGGCGCCGGAGCCCTTGCACATACTCGCGTCGCGCAGATGGTCGACATTGACGGTGTATCGAACCGAGTGAAGGTCACCGGCCATGGCCCACGGGCGGCCGCCAGCGAGACAACCTCCACGCAAATCATGGCACTCACGGGACTTCCCGCACCGAAGGTCTGCCTGGCACGCTATGACGAAGTCCCGAACGCGATCGCTTCACAAATGATCCCTGGATTCAGCGATCTTGGTGATTTCGTGGTCTCGCATGACCACGCCGCCCGACTGGTCGAGGCAGAGTGGGGAAAAGGCGCCATCGACAGGCTCCCGCCTGCCCGCAAGGAAGCCGAAGAAGCGCTCAAAGCCCTCAAGGCGCTGCCGATACCGCCAGCGGATGCGCCGGACGACGACCCCATGGTCATGCAATACAAGGCCGCCAATGCCAGATGCTTCCACGCGCGCAAGAAACTCCTCGATCTCCTGCCGCAGGATATTCACCAGATGGTCGCCAAGGCGCAGTTCATGTCGCAGTTGTGCGCGCATGCCGACTTCCTTAACT
>JAEZHR010000028.1 GCA_023416415.1 Pseudomonadota bacterium | reverse complement strand
GGTAAAGCCGCATCAGCCAGGGAATGCCGAAGCGCTTGTACACGCGCATGCCGATGTGCAGTGTCAGCGCGGCGAGGCCGATCGCCGGCCCCCACGCCACCCAGCCCAGCCCCCAGCTGTCGCGCAGATGCTGGCCAAGCAAACTCGCTGGGATGATCGCCGCCAGCAATAGTCCCAGCAGGCTGGCGACGATGACAAGGGCGCTGTAAGAGGGGCCGGTGAACGAACGCTGCACGCGGCGCAACATGCCGCTACGGGCATCCTTGACGGCACTCCCGATGCACCCCAGCAGAACCTTGAACAAGGACGGCTTCCAGTGCTCTCGCACGATGTCATCCCAAACGAGAAACCGGTAATCGGTGCGGACATGGGCGCCATCCCAGGTGGCATCGATCTTCCACCCATTCACATGGCGCGCAAGCTGCGCGCGGCGGCCCACGTCGATACGCGCCTCCTTGTGGTGCTGCGCTTGCCGCTGCACCTCCTGGCGGTAAAGCAGGTGATAGTAGTTCGCACCACGCGGATCAAAGCCGCTGATGTAATACACACGCCGGGAGCGAACCTGCTGCGTGGATGACGCGCCGCTATGCATACCGTTCTTCCTTGCGTGCGGTCAGGCGGACGACGGATGCCTCGCGTGCTGAAATCAGGCGTATTTCAGACATATCGGAAAACATGTCCTGCATGATGTGCCTTGCGCGATACCACCAACGTACCGGCGCGGTCCTGTTGGAGGTATCAGCACACCGCGTCTTTCTCGTCTTGAGATTGCATTCAATCTGACCAGCCTTGTACCTGTTCCACTGCGACATTAACAAACACCTCCCGAAACGAATGCGTCGGTTTGCATGGCGAGTTCTCGCCAGGAGAGATTGCCGGCGCCGGCGACATGATAAACGTGTTACCTTCTCGCGGACGACCTTTTCGTACATCGCCGCCCTGTCCGCGCTTTCGCATTTCACAAGTTCATCCACCGTAAAGCGTGCGCCAGTGCTGCCATCATTGCCCGCGATCGCACATTGGATGCATGGCCGGGAAAAATGGAAGCGCCCTCCATGTCGCCCTTGTCCGCGGCAGTACCAAAATTGATGAAAAGACGCGATTCCGAATTGCGAAACACGGGCGTGGCGCACCGCATGCAGCTTGTGCGGAAACGTGCACAAGCTGCATGGCCTGATGCCATGCCGAAGCGCTCATGAAATAATGCGCGCTTCGTGAACTTGGTCTTTCTACCCGAGGTACCGCTCGTGCCACTCACGCCGTTCGCGCCGTTGCACGTTCCTGCACCGCTACCCTCATCGGCCGCAACTGCGCGCCACGCTACCGGTTTCGCGCCCGTGACGCCGGCGAACACGCACCCGGAGGGCTCTGGCAAACCAAATGCCTGGGACCGCGTAAGATCGTGATCCCACAGTCCTTTCGCCACGATCCGTAGACATCGCATGAAGCCTTACGTGGGCCGTTTCGCCCCCTCCCCTACCGGCCCCCTGCACAAGGGATCGCTGGTCGCTGCCCTCGCCTGTTATCTCGATGCGAAGTTGCACGGCGGACGCTGGCTGGTGCGTATCGAGGACGTGGATGAGGCACGCGCGATTGCTGGCGCGGCGCAATCCATTCTCGCCTGCCTGCAGACCTTCGGCATGCAGTGGGACGGCTCGGTGCTGTGGCAGAGCCGGCGCACGGCACGCTACGAGGCGGCATTTGCCCGGCTGGCGGGGCATGTGTATCCCTGCGCATGTTCGCGCCGCGAGATCGCGGATTCGCGCACCGGGCGCGGCGCCGATGGCGCGCCGCTCTACCCCGGCACCTGTCGCAATGGGCTGGCGCCGGGCAGGCAGGCGCGAGCGCTTCGGCTGCGCGTGCCCGACGGAGACGATGCGGTGATCGCGTTTGACGATCGCTGGATGGGTCCCGTGCAGCAAGACCTGCGCACGGAAGTCGGGGATTTCGTGTTGAAGCGTGCCGATGGATTCTGGGCCTATCAGCTCGCGGTCGTGGTGGACGACGCCGAGCAAGGTGTCACGCATGTGGTGCGCGGGGCAGACCTGCTGGATTCGACTGCGCGCCAGATCTACCTGCAGCGCCTGCTCGGGTATCCGTCACCGCAATATCTGCATGTGCCGGTCGTGGTCAATGCAAACGGCGAAAAGCTATCCAAGCAGACCGGTGCAACGCCACTCGATGGCTCGCGCGCATTGGATGAATTGATCGAAGCGGCGCGGTTTCTGGGGATGCCGCTGGAAGCGGCGGGATCGATCACGGAGTTCTGGCGGCTGGCGGTGCCGGCCTGGGGGCAGATGCTGGAGGGACTTAATGGACGTCCGGGCGATTGATCCGGCCAGCCCGATTGATTGGCAAGACGTCAGGCTGGACGATCCTGAATCTGGTGGTCCTTCGGGCGCTTGAACATTCTTGCGCGCTCCCGCAAATGCAGGAGCGGCATGACGGCATGCGTCACTGAGCAGAACGCGATCAGGAGTTCGGTGCGATTTGCCCGTTTGCACCTGCATCGCATGCATGCCGGAAAAAGCCGGCATTTACCGGGACAACAGTGGAAATTAATGCCAGGAATTAGCGCTTCATTCCACCCAGCAATGCCGCCACCTTGGTCTTCTGCTGCTTGCCGGGCGCGGGATGGGCGGCTGCTCCTTCGTCCGTGCTCTGCTCGCTCGGCGCTTCCGGTTCGTAGGGTTTCAGAAACCACGGGTCAAGCTTTTCCTTGCGCGGCGCGTAGCCGCCGCCTCGGCCGTACTGGCTGCCACGGCTGACCGGGGCGCGATCCGCGCGGCTCTCGCGCGGCTCATGACGCGGGCGACGTTCAGATACGAATCCGCTCAGTTCGAGCTTGGTGATGCTCTGTTTGATCAGCTTTTCGATATCGGCCAGGAGGCGCGCATCCTTCTCGGTGTAGAGCGATATGGCGTCGCCGGAGGCGCCAGCGCGGCCGGTACGGCCGATCCGGTGAACGTAGTCTTCCGGGTTGTAAGGCAGATCGAAGTTGATCACGCACGGAAGCTCGGCGATGTCGAGTCCGCGCGCGGCGACGTCCGTGGCCACCAGCACTTCCACTCCGCCCTGCTTGAAAGCCTCAAGCGCGGCCATGCGCTCCTGCTGGGTCTTGTCGCCGTGAATGGCGGACGCCTTGATGCCTTCCTTTTCCAGATGGCGCGACAGACGCGAGGCGCCGATCTTGGTGTTCGAGAACACGATCACCTGCTTGAGATCGCGCTCGCGAATGATGTGCGCCACCGCGTCGGGCTTGGCATCCTCGCCGGCAACCTTGTACAGAATCTGGGTGACGTTCTCGGCAGTCGCATTGCTGCGCGCGACTTCGATGGTCACCGGATCATGCAGGAAGCTCTTGGCAAGCTTCTTGATTTCGGGCGAGAAGGTCGCCGAGAACATCAGGTTCTGGCGCTGCTTGGGCAGCAGGTTGATGATGCGCTGCAGGTCCGGCAGGAAACCCATGTCGAGCATGCGATCGGCTTCATCCATCACGAAAATTTCGGTCTGCCCAAGGTTGAGCGTTTTTTGCTGGACGTGGTCGAGCAGGCGGCCCGGGGTGGCGATCACGATTTCGACGCCCGCCCGAAGGGCTGCAGTTTGCGGCGCCATGTCCACACCGCCGAAGACGACGGTTGCGCGCAGCGGCGTATGGCGGGAGTATGCCTTCACATTTTCCGCCACCTGGTCGGCCAGTTCGCGCGTGGGCGTGAGAATCAACGCACGCACCGGGTGGCGCGCCGGTGACATGCTGGCGCTTGCATGCTTGAGCAGCTGCTGGATGATCGGCAGCGAAAAACCTGCCGTCTTGCCGGTTCCGGTCTGGGCAGCACCCATGACGTCGCGCCCCTGCAGCACCACGGGAATGGCCTGCGCCTGGATCGGCGTCGGATGTTCGTAGCCCTGATCGGCGAGTGCGCGCAGGATGTCAGGGGAAAGTCCGAAATCGGTGAAGCGTACGGCGGAGGTGGCAGGCTGGTTTTGCGTCGGGGAGTTTGCTGACATGTTTTCGGGTCGATCGGCCGCGTGCGCGGCTTGAGGATGTTGCAGATGAATTAGCGCTTACTGCGCTCGGCAACCGGACACCGGTGTCCGGTGCGGCAGCTGCAACCTCTTTGGATTACCGGAGTGCTTCCGGTTCAGGATCGAGGGCCGCCGCGTGGTTTTGGTTAGCCAAGCATTATACGCTTCATGCGGGAACGCACTCGGTTTGGAGGATGTTCGAAAGAGATTAAGCACCGCGTGCCGGACAGCTGCACCTGTGATGGCGCCCCCCTGGCCATTGCACCGGCGAAAACGACGGGCAAGGGGCAGACTCGCGCGCCAAGCCGAATGAGGCGCGACGCGTGGCGAATGCCCGCACGACTTGCTGCCTGGGTTTGCCATCCCGATTTGCCGCTTCCGGAATCGGTTCCTGTCTGCGGTTCGCTACGCCGCCTTCTGTCTTGGAATCAATTTCACTCGCACCCCATTGTCCGAGCGTACCGTTACGCGCCCCACCGGCATGGGTACGTGATCCTTGTCCGGCTCCACGCGGAAGCGACGCACAATGCTGGCGAGAATCAGTACCGCTTCCTGCGTGGCATACGCTGCGCCGATACAGACGCGCGGCCCTTTGCTGAAGGGCAGATAGGCGCACTTGGCGGACTCCTTCCCCTCGGGGGTAGTGAAGCGGGTGGGGTCGAACTCGTCGGGGCGCTCCCAGTAGTCGCGGTGCCGGTGCAACAACCAGGGGGCGATCATGATCGGAGCGCCCGGCTTGACTTTCTTGTCGCGAATGCAGTGCTCATGCGTGGCTTCACGGGCGAAGAACGCGACCGGAGGATAGAGCCGCAGCGCTTCACGGAAAACGTCGCCGACACAGGAAAGACTCTTCATGTCACTCATCTCGAACGGCCGCGCCCCCACTTCGCGTTCAATTTCTTCCAGCATGCGCTGCTGCATTTCGGGCGAGTGCGAGACCAGGTACAGCGCCCAGGTCAGCGCGCTGGCCGAAGTTTCGTGACCGGCGAGGAACAGGACGCAGACCTGGTCAACCAATTCTTCGTAGCTGAAACTGTCTTGACTGACCGGGTCCCGGGCTTCCATCAGCCCGGCAAGAATATCGCTGTAGACAGGAGGGTTCGGCAACTGCGATTCGGCCACGCGGCGCGCGATGATCTTCGATAACGCGCCCCGGATCCTGGTCGCCGCCCGCTGACTGGCTCGCGTGGCGAAGTACGGCGGCAGGCGGTAGAGCATCAGGATCAGCGCGCGTTGAGCATGGTGCTGAAATTCGGCGAAGGCATCGTAGATTTCCTTGGCCGATCTTTCGTCCAGCGTTTCGGTGAGGATGGTACGGAAGATAATGTCGGCGGTGACGAAAGTCATCTCGCTGTCCATCTCGACCGAACTCCCGTCGGCGACCTTGTCCATGCGCGCGAGCATGTCACCCACTGCGTCGGCCATCAGGCCGAAGACGAGTTTCAGGCGCGCGTGCGCGAAAGCCTGATCGACCAGCGCACGCTGACGCTCCCAGACCTTGCCATTGGTCGTAAAGATGCCATTGCCGAGCAGCGGCTCGAGCATGCGATGCATCAGAGGGTGCTTCGGATAGATCCTGTGGTCGGACAGGATGGTGCGCAACCAGTCCTTGTCGTTGACCATGTAGATGTCCATGCCCGGCTGACGGATATGGCCCATCTTCATCTTGTAGCTGCGCTCGAACAGCACGTCCAGCCAGGAGTTCCAGCCACGCAGGAAGCGCAGGAAGAAGGAGCTTTTGCTCTTGTGGGGCTTGGGGTATGGCGGGGTGAAATTCATTGTGGACGGCTCCATGCCGCGATGCTGGCCAGAAGAATTTGATTCGGTCGGACCCGGCGTCATGCGGACGTGATCGCCCTCGATGGGCGTCCCCATGGGACAGCGATTCGGCAGCGATTCGCCCTCGTGATGCGCGCCCTGCTTGCCCGCTTTTTTGCGGGGCGGACTGACACCCGGCCGAACCGCGCCTATCGCATCTCGCGATATTTGGCACGCGCCCCTGCGCATCGGCTCACGCTCCAGATCCGGGCGCTTCATATCGTCCTGTTCTGCAGGCCCTTCTTGAGAACCAGGTCCACCACCGGCTGCTCGCGCTTGTTGGCACGTCGGCAGTGGTCGGGCTGGAAACGGTCCGTGATCCAGATCACGCACCTGGCCCAGAGT
>JAEZHR010000241.1 GCA_023416415.1 Pseudomonadota bacterium | reverse complement strand
CCGAAGATGGGTTCCGAGCTGAAGGTCCGCAAGGGCAGTGAGCTGAAGGTTGTCATTCCGCAAGAGGGGCAGAACCTTGCCGAGTACGAGAAACTCGATTTCGAGCATTTTTATCTGCAGCCCATGGACGGCCCCGACAAGGCGCGCAACACCCGACTGGCCATCGAAACCTGCAAACTCAATCCGAAGTGGAAGCTCTCGATCCAGACCCACAAGCTTCTGCAAATACCATGATCACGATAACACGCAAGCTGGAGTTCGATGCCGGTCATCGCATTCCGGACCACAAGAGCCAGTGCCGCAATCTGCACGGGCATCGCTACACCCTGGAAATCACCCTGACCGGCGCCGTCATCAGCGAGGAGGGAAGTTCGGACAACGGGATGATCATGGACTTCTCGGACGTCAAGGCACTGGCAAGGCAGCACCTCGTCGACGTCTGGGACCATGCCTTCCTCGTGTATGAGAAGGACGAGGCGCTGCGCGCCTTTCTTGACAGCCAGCCCGGCCACAAGACGGTGGTGATCAAGAGTATCCCCACCGTCGAGAATCTCGCCCAGACCGCCTTCGGCATCCTGAAAGAGGTCTTTCGCGACCGTTACGGCACGGGGCTGCACCTGCACAAGCTGGTGCTGCACGAGACGCCGAACTGCTGGGCCGAAATCACCGAATAGGGAAACGTGGACGACGCAATTTTCATGCGGCAGGCGATTTCCCAGGCGCAGAACGCCTGGGCTTTGGGCGAGGTGCCTGTCGGTGCGGTGGTGGTGAAGGACGGGCAGGTGATCGCCACCGGCTTCAATCAGCCCATCGGCACTCATGACCCGACTGCGCATGCCGAGATCATGGCGTTGCGCGCGGCAGCCGCCGTGCTCGGCAATTACCGTTTGCCCGGCTGCGAGCTGTTCGTCACGCTCGAACCGTGCACGATGTGCTCCGGCGCGATGATGCATGCCCGGCTGGCCCGTGTGGTGTACGGCGCGCCGGATCCGAAGACGGGGGCCTGCGGATCCGTGGTGGACCTGTTTGCTCAGGAGCGTCTGAATCACCATGCGGAAGTCACGGGCGGCGTTCTGGCCGAAGAGTGCGCAATGCTGCTGAGGGATTTCTTTGCGCAGCGTCGGCGCGCTGCCATGCGCACCGGGCACGTCGCGGCATGAACACGAGCCGCGCGCCCGTTATCGCCGTGGTTGCGCCAAGCGGCTACGTCGCAGACTCGGCTGTGGTTGTCACAGGGCTTGAGCGCCTGCGGGACGCCGGCTGCGAGGTGCGTTGCGCGCTGCAGGAATGCGACCGTTTCCAGCGCTTTGGGGCCTCGGATGCCGTCCGGGCGGCACAACTGCATGCCGCCGCCGCTGATCCGGACGTGGATATCGTGCTGGCACTGCGTGGCGGCTACGGACTGTCCCGCCTGCTGCCGCTGCTGGATGTTCCGATGCTGGCAGTAAGCGGCAAGCTTTTCGTCGGGCACAGTGATTTCACGGCGCTGCATATGGCGTTGCTGGCGCACGGTGCCGCCAGTTTTGCCGGACCGATGCTGAGCCCCGATTTCTGCGGAACGGAAGTTTGCGCGTCCACGCACGACAATTTCTGGCGCTGCCTGCGCGGCCCGGTCCACAGTCTGCACTTCGAATCCACACCGCATCGGGCACTGGACGTTGCCGGTACGCTCTGGGGCGGCAATCTCACCATGCTGGCCCATCTCGCGGGTACGCCCTGGATGCCACGCATTGAAGGCGGCATCCTGTTCCTTGAAGACATCAACGAACATCCCTACCGCATTGAGCGTACCTTGCTGCAACTGCATCACGCCGGGTTGTTGAACCAGCGCGCCATCGTGCTCGGCGATTTTTCGGGCTACCGGCTGACCGAATACGACAATGGCTACGATTTCGAAACCATGCTCGATTTCCTGCGCGAGCGGCTCGACGTGCCGGTTGTGACCGGGCTGCCGTTTGGTCACATCGCCGACAAGGCCACCCTGGTTGTCGGCAGTCATGCCCGTCTGGTGTCCGACGGCAATGCATGCACCCTGGAGATGTCCGCATACCCGACCCTGGCATGAGCTGCGGTGCTACAATGTGCGGTTTTTCCGCTTGCGCATCAAAGGGTTAGACACGTGCTCTCCACCGCCAACATCACCATGCAGTTCGGCCCCAAGCCGCTGTTTGAAAATATCTCCGTCAAGTTCGGCGACGGCAACCGCTATGGCCTGATCGGGGCCAACGGCTGCGGCAAGTCGACCTTCATGAAGATTCTTGGCGGTGACCTGGAGCCAAGCTCCGGCACGGTCATGCTCGATCCGAACGAGCGACTCGGCAAGCTGCGCCAGGATCAGTTCGCCTACGAAGACATGCGCGTGCTGGATGTCGTCATGATGGGCCATACCGAGATGTGGGAGGCCATGACCGAGCGCGATGCGATCTACGCGAACCCGGAAGCAAGCGATGACGATTACATGCGCGCAGCCGACCTGGAAGCGAAATTCGCCGAGTACGACGGTTACACGGCCGAGGCGCGCGCCGGCGAACTGCTGTTGGGCGTGGGCGTGCCGACGGAACAGCATCAAGGTCCGATGAGCAATGTCGCTCCCGGCTGGAAGCTGCGCGTGCTGCTGGCCCAGGCCCTGTTTTCGAATCCGGACATCCTGCTGCTGGACGAGCCGACCAACAACCTCGACATCAACACCATTCGCTGGCTCGAGAACGTGCTCAACGAGCGCAACTCGACGATGATCATCATTTCTCATGACCGCCACTTCCTGAACCAGGTGTGCAC
>JAEZHR010000011.1 GCA_023416415.1 Pseudomonadota bacterium | reverse complement strand
GCGCCCAACGATGAAGTCTTCGCGCTTGGACAACGCCTGAATATCAGCGGCACGCCGACCATCTTCTTCACCGACGGTTCGCGTATTCCGGGCGCGGTCAGCGCCGAGGCGCTGGAGAAGAAGCTGTCCTCTATCAAGTAGGCTGCGCTGCCACACGATGAAGAACGCCATTCACTACACCGTCCACGCCAAGGATCCGGCCGCCCACCTGTTCGAGATCACGCTGACCATGACGGCGCCCGATCCGCAAGGACAGGTGTTCTCGCTGCCTGCCTGGATTCCCGGCAGCTACATGATCCGCGAGTTCGCGCGCAACATCGTGCGCATCGAAGCTGAACATGGTGGCGCGCCGCTGGCGCTGCGCAAGCTCGACAAGCACACATGGCAGGCGGCCCCTTGCCGCGGCAAGCTGGTGCTGCGTTACGAGGTGTATGCCTGGGATCTGTCGGTGCGCGCCGCCCATCTTGATCAGACCCACGGCTTCTTCAACGGCACCAGCTTGTTCCTGCGCGTGCATGGTGCCGAACAGACGCCGCACGTAGTCGACCTGCGGCGCCCGGAGGGTGAGGCGTACAAGGCTTGGCGCGTGGCCACTGCGCTGCCGGAACTGAAGGCGAGACGCTACGGCTTCGGCACTTACCTTGCTGCCGACTACGACGAGCTGATCGATCATCCGGTCGAAATGGGTGCGTTTGCGCTGGCCAGCTTCAAGGCGTACGGTGTCCAGCATGACGTGGTGATCACCGGACGTGTGCCCAATCTCGACATGGGGCGGCTGTGTGCTGATCTGAAGAAGATCTGCGAAGCGCAGATCGCACTGTTCGAGCCGAAGACGCGGCGTGCACCGATGCAGCGCTACGTGTTCATGACCTTGGCCGTCGGCGACGGCTATGGCGGGCTCGAGCATCGAGCATCGACTGCGCTGATCTGCTCGCGTGGCGATCTGCCGGTCAAGGGTCGCAAAGAAATGAGCGATGGTTACCGCAGCTATCTCGGTCTGTGCAGTCACGAGTATTTCCACACCTGGAACGTCAAGCGCATCAAGCCGGCCGCATTCGCGCCCTATGTGCTGGACCGCGAAGCGCATACGCCGCTCCTGTGGCTGTTCGAAGGCTTCACCAGCTACTACGACGACCTGATGCTGGTGCGCAGCGGCGTGATCGAAGAGGGCGACTATTTCAAGCTGGTGGCCAAGAATATCAACATGGTGCTGCGCGGTTCGGGCCGCACCAAGCAGAGCGTGGCCGAATCCAGCTTCGATGCCTGGACCAAGTACTACCGGCAGGACGAGAACGCACCCAATGCCATCGTCAGTTACTACACCAAGGGTTCGCTGATCGGTCTTGCGCTCGACCTGACGATACGCGCAGAAACGCGAGGCAAGCGCTCGCTTGACGATGTCATGCGGCTGTTGTGGCAGCGCTACGGGCGTGACTTCTACGAAGGCGGCGGCCGCGGTGTGACCGACGCGGAAGCGGAAAGTCTGTTCGAGGAAGTGGCCGGCATCAAGCTCAAGCGCTTCTTCGACCGCTACGTGCGCGGCACTGACGATCCGCCGCTGGCAAAACTGCTGCAGCCCTTCGGTGTCGCCTGGAGCGACGATCGCAAGGATGCCAAGCCAGGCCTCGGCGTGCGTACCCGGCGCGAGGGCAGCGATTGCAAGCTGGCCAATGTCTACGAAGGCGGTCCGGCGCACAAGGCCGGCCTGTCGGCGGGGGACGTACTGGTGGCGCTCGGCGGCATGCGTGTCGCCGCGAATAACCTCGACGGGCTGCTAAGCCGTTATTCGAACGGAGATGTGGTCGAAGTGTTCGCCTTCCGGCGTGACGAGCTGATGCGTTTCGAGCTGCAGCTACAGCCGGATGATGCGCCCAAGGTGGCGCTGAAAACGGAGGCGAAGCCTTTACAGGCGGCGCGCATGCGCGCCACCTGGCTGCATTCAGGCGAAAAGACGCGCTAGTTCCTGCCCCGGATTCGGGGCGCGCATGAAGGCTTCGCCGACGAGGAAGGCGTGTACGTCGGCGTCGCGCATGCGCTTGACGTCATCCGGGTTCAGAATGCCGGACTCGGTCACGACCAGCTTGTCCTGCGGGATGCGTGGCAGAAGATCCAGCGTGTTCTGCAGCGATGTTTCGAAGGTGCGCAGGTTGCGGTTGTTGATGCCGAGCAGGGCGGTTTTCAGGCGCAGTGCGGCATCGAGTTCGGCACCGTCATGTACTTCGACCAACACGCTCATGCCCAGCTCGTGCGCACAGGCTTCCAGGTCCGCCATCAACCCCTGATCGAGCGCGGCCACGATCAGCAGGATGCAATCGGCACCCCAGGCACGCGCCTGGTAGACCTGGTATACATCCACCATGAAATCCTTGCGCAATGCTGGCAGGGCGCAGGCGGTGCGCGCCTGTGCAAGATAGTCGGCGTGGCCCTGGAAGAATTGTTCGTCGGTGAGCACCGACAGGCATGCCGCCCCATGGCTGGCATAGCTGGCCGCGATCTCGGCCGGCCGGAAATCCTCGCGCAGGATGCCCTTGGACGGCGATGCCTTTTTCACTTCGGCAATCACCCCGGGGCGCCCCGCTGCAATCTTCGCGCGCAATGCGCCTTCGAAATCGCGCAAATCCGCACGCGCAGTCGCGTTGCTTTCGACCTCGCGGCGCAGGCTCGCCAGGTCCTGATGTTTCTTCGCGCGTGCGACTTCCTCGGCCTTGACGTCGAGGATCTTGTTCAGGATATCGGCCATATTCTTTTTACCCGTTAGTGGCGGCAAGCTGCTGCGTGTAACGCACAAACTGCTCCATCTTCGCGCGTGCGGCGCCGGACGCGATTGCCTCGCGTGCCTTGTCCAGTCCCTGAGGGATCGATTCGGCAACGCCGGCTGCGTACAGGGCAGTCCCTGCGTTGAGGACCACGATGTCGCGCACGGGTCCCGGGGTATTGTCGAGCGCTTCCAGAATGCACTGCTTCGATTCCGCAGCGCCCGATACCTTCAGATTGCGGCTGGCCACCATCTGCAGGCCGAAGTCTTCCGGATGAATTTCATACTCGCGAATCTCGCCGTTGACCAGTTCCCCGACCATGGTGGCCGCACCCAGCGACACCTCGTCCATATTGTCGCGCCCCCAGACGACCAGCGCGTGCTCGGCCCCGAGCCGTTGCAGGACCCGTACCTGAATGCCGACCAGATCCGGATGAAATACACCCATCAGGACGTTCGGTGCACCGGCAGGGTTGGTCAGCGGACCGAGAATGTTGAAGATAGTGCGCACGCCGAGTTCCTTGCGTACGGGCGCCGCATGCTTCATGGCGGCATGATGGTTGGGCGCGAACATGAACCCGATGCCGGTTTCCTGGATCGAGGCAGCAACCTGCTCCGGCTTGAGGTTGATGTTCGCACCCAGCGCCTCCAATGCATCGGCGCTGCCCGAGGAAGACGATACGCTGCGTCCGCCGTGCTTGGCCACGCGTGCGCCGCAGGAAGCGGCCACGAACATCGTGGCGGTAGAGATGTTGAAAGTGTTGGCTCCGTCACCGCCGGTTCCGACGATGTCGAGCAGATTGCTTGCGTCCGCGACCGGAACCTTGGTGGCGAATTCGCGCATGACCTGAGCGGCGGCCGTGATTTCGCCGATGGTTTCCTTCTTCACGCGCAGGCCCATGGTCAGGGCCGCAATCATGAGCGGCGACATTTCGCCGTTCATGATGCTGCGGAACAGGGAGAGCATTTCGTCGTGGAAGATCTCGCGGTGCTCGATGCAGCGCAACAGGGCTTCTTGGGGAGTAATCGGCATGGCGCTCTCCATTCAGGCGATCAGGAAGTTCTTGAGCAGGGCGTGTCCGTGTTCCGAGAGAATGGACTCGGGATGAAACTGCACCCCTTCGACGGCCAGCGACTTGTGGCGCACGCCCATGATCTCTCCATCGTCGGTCCATGCCGTCACTTCGAGACAGTCCGGCAGGGATTCGCGTTCGATGGCCAGCGAGTGGTAACGGATCACGGTGTACGGATCGGGCAAGTCGCGAAACACGCCGACGCCCGTATGCCGGATCACCGAAGTCTTGCCATGCATGATCTGCTTGGCGCGAACGACCTTGCCGCCAAAGGCCGCGCCGATGCTCTGATGTCCGAGGCAGACGCCAAGAATGGGAATGCGGCCGGCGAATCCCTTGAGAATCGGCACCGATACGCCGGCCTCGTTCGGCGTGCAAGGGCCGGGCGAGATGCAGATGCGATCAGGGTTCAGCGCCGCGATTTGTTCTATCGTGATCTCATCGTTGCGGAAGGTGCGTACGTCTTCGCCGAGCTCACCGAAGTACTGGACCAGGTTGTAGGTGAAGGAGTCGTAGTTGTCGATCATCAGCAGCATTTCAGAGCCCTCCGTCCAGACCGTCCTGCACCTGCTCGGCAGCACGCAGCACTGCCCGCGCCTTGTTCTCCGTTTCCTGCCACTCCATTTCCGGCACGGAATCCGCCACGACGCCGGCCGCTGCCTGCACGTACAGCGTGCCATCCTTGATCACGCCGGTGCGGATCGCGATCGCCAGGTCCATTTCGCCGCCGAAGGACAGGTAGCCGCAGGCTCCGCCATAAATGCCGCGCTTGACCGGCTCGAGCTCGTCGATGAGTTCCATTGCGCGCACCTTCGGAGCGCCGGACAAGGTTCCCGCCGGAAAGGTGGCCTTCAGCACGTCAAGGTTGGACAGGTCGGGCTTGAGCGTCCCTTCGACATTGGAGACGATGTGCTGCACGTGCGAATATTTTTCGATCACCAGCTTGTCCGTCACCTTCACGCTGCCGGTTTCAGCGATGCGACCGATGTCGTTGCGTGCCAGATCGATCAGCATCACGTGCTCGGCGATTTCCTTCGGATCGGCCAGCAGCTCCTTGGCCAGCTGGGCGTCGCTTTCTGGGGTGGCGCCACGTGGCCGAGTACCGGCAAGCGGGCGAATCGTGACCTTTCGAGAGGAGCCGTCCGGCGTCTGTTCATTGCGCACCAGGATTTCCGGAGACGCACCAACGATCTGCATGTCGCCGAAGTTGTAAAAATACATGTAGGGCGACGGATTCAGCGAGCGCAGCGCCCGATACAGCGACAGGGGCGAATCCACATACTGCTTCTTCAGGCGCTGTCCGACCTGCACCTGCATCAGGTCGCCGGCCGCGATATATTCCTTGGCGCGCTCGCCGGCCTTCAGGTAGTCGGTCTTGGCGAACTCCCGCACGGTCTCGGTGCGTACCGAAGCCGAGGTCACCGGCGCATCCACCGCCCGGCGCAGCATCGCGCGCAGATCCTTCAGGCGCTGGCGTGCCCGGGAGTAGGCCTCCGGATGGGACGGGTCGGCATAGACGATCAGATAGAGCTTGCCGGACAGGTTGTCGATCACGGCCAGTTCTTCCGTCACCAGCAACTGGATATCGGGCAGGCCCAGATCATCCACAGGTGTGCTGTTAGCCAGGCGCCTCTCGATGTGACGCACTGTGTCGTAGCCGAAATAGCCGGCCAGGCCGCCGCAGAAGCGCGGCATGCCGGGACGCACCGCAGCGCGATAACGGCCCTGGAACTCGGCGATGAAATCCAGCGGATTGCCTTCGTGGCGCTCGATTACCTCGTCGTTGCGCACGACTTCGGTCCGATTTCCGAAGCTGCGCAAGAGAGTCGACGCGGGCAGGCCAATGAAGGAATATCGGCCGAAGCGCTCGCCGCCAACCACCGACTCAAGCAGGAAAGTGGTGCGCCCCGTGTTCTGGGTTTGCGCCAGCTTCAGGTACAAGGTGAGCGGGGTTTCGAGATCGGCGAAGGCTTCGGCGATCAGCGGAATGCGGTTGTAGCCTTGCGTGGCCAGCGATTTGAATTCGAGTTCGGTCATGTTTCTCTCCGGGCGCTATTGCAGATAATGCAATGTTGGCGCAACAGTTCAAAAAAACGTTGCCGGCCAGGCGGCCAGCGGCGATCGGGGTCAGTTGGACCAGGATTGCCAGCGTCGCCACAGCCAGGCCTCAAATTGGCCCGGAGTGCTGACGGAACGTTTTTTGACGAGAAACATTAGTGCTGGATAGATGCGATGATCAGATGGGCTGCGTCCTGCAGCGTGGCGACTATACCATCCGATTCGATCGTCTGTACAGATTCCCCGTGGTTATACCCATACGGTACCGTCAGCACTGTGCAGCCCGCACTGCGGGCTGCACGGGCGTCGTTCGACGAGTCGCCAATTGCCACTACCTGAGATGGCGTCAAATCGAAGTCGCTGCAGACCTGCAGCAGCGGATAGGGATCAGGTTTTTTCCGCGGGAGGGAGTCACCACCGTAGACAAGCCCGAAATATGCGTCCAGCCCGCAGGCGGCGAGCAGCGGCCTGGCAAGTGCGATCGGCTTGTTGGTCACGCAGGCCAGTCGCAATCCATGGGCCCGCATGACCTGCAAGCCTTCGTGCACACCGGGATAGACCCGCGAATATTGACCGTTGATGGCGAGGTAGTGGCGCATGTAAGCAGCATGCGCAGCACTGAATCGGCGTTCCACATCCACCGCATCGAGGTCGAGCGCCAGCACGCTGCGCAGCAGGTGTTCGGTACCCTTGCCGACGAGGCGTTTGACGGTTTCGATATCGATCGGCCTCAGTTCGAGCTCGGCGCGCATGCCGTTGAGCGCGACCAGGAAATCAGGTGCCGTGTCGACCATGGTGCCATCGAGATCGATGATGGCTGCGCGGATGGCGGCCGGGTCGAAGCTCATGCCTGGGCCAGTTGCGCGCGCATGGCGTCGACGACGGCCTTGTAGTCAGGCTTGCCGAAGATTGCCGAACCGGCCACGAAGGTGTCCGCGCCGGCGCGTGCGATGTCGGCGATATTGTCCACTTTGACCCCGCCGTCGACCTCCAGCATGATGTCGCGCCCGGATTCGTCGATGCGGCGACGCGCTTCGGCGATCTTGTTGAGGGCCTGCGGAATGAAGGACTGGCCCCCGAAGCCGGGGTTGACCGACATGATCAGGATGATGTCGAGCTTGTCCATCACATGGTCAAGGTAATGCAGCGGCGTGGCCGGATTGAACACCAGGCCGGCCTTGCAGCCATTGTCGCGGATCAGTTGCAGCGAGCGGTCTATATGTTCGGACGCCTCAGGATGGAAAGTGATGATGTTGGCGCCAGCCTTGGCAAAGTCGGGGATGATGCGATCAACCGGCTTGACCATCAGATGGACGTCGATAGGGACCTGCACGTGGGGCCGGATAGCCTGGCACACCAGCGGCCCGATCGTCAGGTTCGGGACATAGTGGTTGTCCATGACGTCGAAATGAATGATGTCGGCGCCGGCGGCGACCACGTTGCGCACCTCCTCACCCAGTCGGGCGAAGTCGGCGGAAAGGATGCTGGGGGCAATGCGAAAGTTCATGGGCGTGCAATCGGGGAAAAACGTTATTTTACTTGCCGCGCGGCGGTGTCTTGCGGGCAAGGCGGATTTGAGGTGCAATCGGTGTTCGTAATGTTTCGGCCACGAACCAACAAGGAAAATGCATGGCTGCCTACCAATTTGCAGTCTCGGTGCGTACTCAATATCTCGCAGAACAATCCGACCCGGAGCGCGCCAGTTTCGTGTTCGCCTATACCGTCACGATTCGCAATACCGGGCAGGTTGCCGCGCAATTGATCTCCCGACACTGGGTGATTGTGGACGCGAACAACCGGGTGGAGGAGGTGCGCGGGCTTGGTGTCGTGGGGCATCAGCCGCTGCTCCGCCCAAACGAGCAATTCGAGTATACAAGCGGCACCGCGCTTTCGACTCCCCAAGGGGCGATGCGCGGCAGTTACTTTTGCGTCGCTGAAGATGGCGAGCGCTTCGAAGTGCCCATTCCGGAATTCATCCTTTCGCTTCCACGCACCTTGCATTAGCTCCCGGCATCGTCCGATTGGCGGAGCGCTCTGAGCTCAGGGATTTGATTCATCCTCGCCGGGTAGCTTCTCGCGACGGGCAGGACGATCAGGCCTGCGGCCGGAAGCGGTCCACCAGACGATAAAAACCAGCAAGAACAAGGCGACACCCGCCTCCAGCATCAACAGCCACATTTCATGTCCTTAATGTCAGTCCAGCGCATCAGTTTACTCGTTACAGTCGCCGTGCTCGTTCTTGGTGGCTGCGCCAGTTCGCCGCCGGCCCCCGAATTGCCGACGCCAGTACCTGCAGTGGCACCAGCCGGCCCGCCGGAGCCCGCACCTCCGGAAGCACGTGCCCCCCATCCACCGTTTAAGGCCACAACGTTCGGCAGCCTTCCGGGTTGGTCGGAAGATCGCCTGAGCGAGGCGTGGCCAGCATTTCTGACATCGTGCGAAGTGCTGGTGCGTCGCCCGGAATGGCGCGAACCCTGTACCGTGGCGCGCGAGGTGCGTGGAGACGATGTGGCAGCTGTACGTCTTTTCTTCGAGTCTTTCTTTCAGCCGTATCGAATGTTCAATCCGGACGGGACCGATCAGGGCCTGGTGACCGGCTACTACGAACCGCTGCTGCGGGGCGCGCGCAAACGGTTCGGCCCGTTCCAGGTTCCCTTGCACCGTGAGCCGCCCGATCTGCTGACGATCGAACTGGGGACGCTTTACC
>JAEZHR010000001.1 GCA_023416415.1 Pseudomonadota bacterium | reverse complement strand
GCCTTGGTGAAGCTCTGGTGGCGGGCCGCGGCTTCAAAGGCGGACAGCATCGCGGTGGAGGGAATCTTGCGGCGCATGGCGGACTCTAAAAGTGAGTAAAACGCACAAGTCGGTGCGAACAAATCGTTTGCTGACGGGGTGAACCGATTGTACAGTAGGCAAACCCCAACCCCTGCCTGGAAATCGGAATGAGCAAACAGAACAAAACGGCGTTCCAATGGGACGACCCCCTGCTGCTGGATCAGCAACTGACGGACGAAGAGCGCATGGTGCGCGATGCTGCGCGCGCCTACTGCCAGGACAAGCTCAAGCCGCGCGTGCTGGAGGCCTTCCGCAATGAAAAGACCGACCCGGAAATCTTCCGCGAAATGGGTGCGCTCGGCCTGCTCGGTCCGACCATTCCCGAACAGTACGGTGGCCCCGGCCTGAACTACGTTGCCTACGGCCTGATCGCGCGTGAAGTCGAGCGCGTCGACTCCGGCTATCGCTCGATGATGAGCGTGCAGTCATCGCTGGTGATGGTGCCGATTTACGAGTTCGGCAATGAAGAGACGAAGCAGAAGTATCTGCCCAGGCTGGCCACCGGCGAATGGATCGGCTGCTTCGGCCTGACCGAGCCGAACCACGGCTCCGACCCGGGCTCGATGGTCACGCGCGCCAGGAAGGTCGATGGCGGTTACAGCCTGACCGGCAGCAAGATGTGGATCTCGAACTCGCCGATTGCCGACGTGTTCGTGGTCTGGGCCAAGGACGATGAGGGCGCGATTCGCGGCTTCGTGCTGGAGAAGGGCTGGAAGGGCCTGTCCGCGCCGGCGATCCACGGCAAGGTTGGCCTGCGCGCCTCGATCACCGGCGAGATCGTGATGGACAACGTGTTCTGCCCGGACGAAAACGCCTTCCCCGAAGTGCGCGGCCTGAAGGGACCGTTCACTTGCCTGAACTCGGCGCGCTACGGCATTGCCTGGGGCGCACTCGGCGCAGCGGAAGACTGCTGGCACACCGCGCGCCAGTACGTGCTGGACCGCAAACAGTTCGGCAAGCCGCTCGCGGCCAACCAGTTGATTCAGAAAAAGCTGGCCGACATGCAGACCGAGATCACGCTGGGCCTGCAGGGCTGCCTGCGTCTGGGCCGCATGAAGGACGAGGGCACGGCGGCAGTCGAGATCACCTCGATCATGAAGCGCAACTCCTGCGGCAAGGCACTCGACATCGCCCGTCTGGCGCGCGACATGCTGGGCGGCAACGGCATCTCGGATGAGTTCGGCGTGGCGCGCCATCTGGTCAACCTCGAAGTGGTCAACACCTACGAGGGCACGCACGATATTCATGCCCTGATTCTGGGCCGCGCGCAGACCGGCATCGCCGCCTTCTGACGATGGACGCGGCACTCCAACCGGGCGCGCTGACCGGCCTGCGTGTGCTCGATCTGTCGCGCGTGCTGGCCGGTCCCTGGGCCGGTCAGCTGCTGGCCGACCTGGGCGCGGATGTGGTCAAGGTCGAGCGCCCCGGTGCCGGCGACGACACGCGCGCCTGGGGCCCGCCCTGGCTGTCCGACGACGAAGGCAAGCCGACCGGCGAATCCGCCTACTACCTGTCCGCCAACCGCAACAAGCGTTCGGTGACGGTCGATCTGTCGACCGCCGAAGGGCAAGCGCTGGTGCGCAGGCTGGCGGAAAAGGCCGACATCCTGATCGAGAACTTCAAGGTCGGCGGGCTTGCGCAGTACGGGCTCGACTATGCCAGTCTGAAGGACGTCAACCCGCGCCTGATCTACTGCTCGATCACCGGCTTCGGCCAGACCGGACCGTATGCGCCGCGCGCCGGCTACGATTTTCTGATCCAGGGCATGGGCGGGCTGATGAGCCTGACCGGGCGCCCGGACGGCAGCGAAGGCGAAGGTCCGCTCAAGGTGGGCGTGGCGCTCACCGACGTGATGACCGGCCTGTACACGACGATCGCCGCGCTGGCCGCACTCGCCTACCGCGAGCGCACCGGCAAGGGCCAGTACATCGACCTCGCGCTGCTCGACGTGCAGATCGCCAGCCTCGCCAACCAGGCCTCCAGCTATCTGGTCGGCGGCGTGGTCGCCAAGCGCATGGGCAATGCGCATCCGAGCATCGTGCCCTACCAGGATTTTCCGACTGCCGACGGCTACATGATCATCGCGGTCGGCAACGACGGCCAGTTCCGCAAGCTGTGCACGCTGCTCGGCCACGCGGAATGGGGCAGCGACGAACGCTTTGCCACCAATCCGCAGCGCGTCAAGCATCGCGCCGAGCTGATCGAACTGCTGCGCGGCGTCACCGTCACGCGCACGACGGACCAATGGGTGGCGGCAATGGAAGACGCCGGCGTACCTTGCGGTCCGATCAACACGCTCGACCGCATGTTTGCCGATCCGCAGGTGCAGGCGCGCGGTACGCGCGTGGACATGACGCATCCGCTGGCGGAAAAGGTGTCGCTGGTGGCCAATCCGATCCGCATGTCCGAATCGCCGGTGCAGTACCGTCGCCCGCCGCCGATGCTGGGCGAACATACCGACGATGTGCTCGCCGACTGGCTCGGCATGGACGACAACGCAGTCGCGGATCTGCGCAAGCGCCAGATCCTCTGAAGAAAGCAAGCATGCACGCGAACTACATAGACG
>JAEZHR010000375.1 GCA_023416415.1 Pseudomonadota bacterium | reverse complement strand
GAGTTCGGCCGCCCGCGCACGAAGGGAGCATGCCTGAGCCGCCGGCACCGGCCGGCCGCTCCGCGAGGCAGGCTCCCCCTTCTTTTTTCCGGGCAAATCCCCACCATTTCTGCGAAAATTCGCCTTTCTTTTTCGGCGCGCAAGCACTCCCGCCCAGGCGTCTCCCATCACCTCTGGAGACCAGATGAAATTCCGCTTCCCCATCGTCATCATCGACGAAGACTTTCGCTCTGAAAATACATCCGGGCTCGGCATCCGCGCGCTCGCCGCGGCCATGGAAGCCGAAGGCATGGAAGTGGTCGGTGTGACGAGTTACGGCGATCTCTCGCAATTCGCCCAGCAGCAGTCGCGCGCCTCGGCATTCATCCTTTCGATCGACGACGAGGAGTTCGGCGGGGGTTCCTTCGAAGAGACCGAAGGCGCGCTCAAGGCCTTGCGCGCCTTCGTGACCGAAATCCGCCACAAGAACGCCGACATTCCGATCTATCTGTACGGCGAAACGCGCACCTCGCGCCACATCCCGAACGACATCCTGCGCGAGCTGCACGGCTTCATCCACATGTTCGAGGACACGCCGGAGTTCGTTGCGCGCCACATCATCCGCGAGGCCAAGTCCTACCTCGATGGCCTGGCGCCGCCCTTCTTCCGCGCCCTGGTGCACTACGCGCAGGACGGTTCCTATTCCTGGCACTGCCCCGGCCACTCCGGCGGCGTCGCCTTTCTGAAGTCGCCGATCGGCCAGATGTTCCACCAGTTCTTCGGCGAGAACATGCTGCGCGCCGACGTCTGCAACGCCGTCGAAGAACTCGGTCAGCTGCTCGACCATACCGGCCCGGTGGCTGCAAGCGAACGCAACGCCGCACGCATCTTCAACGCCGATCATTGCTATTTCGTCACCAACGGCACCTCGACCTCGAACAAGATGGTCTGGCATTCGACCGTCGGCCCGGGCGATATCGTCGTGGTCGACCGCAACTGCCACAAGTCGATCCTGCACTCGATCATCATGACGGGCGCGATTCCCGTCTTCCTGATGCCGACGCGCAACCATCTCGGCATCATCGGCCCGATCCCGCTCGAAGAATTCAAGATGGAAAACATCATGAAGAAAATCGAGGCCAACCCCTTCGCGCGCGAGGCAAAGAACAGGAAGCCGCGCATCCTGACCATCACGCAATCGACCTATGATGGGGTGCTGTACAACGTCGAGACGATCAAGCAGATGCTCGACGGCGAAATCGACACCCTTCACTTCGACGAAGCCTGGTTGCCGCACGCGACCTTCCACGACTTCTACAAGAACATGCACGCCATCGGCAAGGACCGTCCGCGCGCAAAGGAATCGCTGATCTTCTCGACCCAGTCCACTCACAAGCTGCTGGCCGGCCTCTCGCAGGCCTCGCAGATCCTGGTACGTGACTCGGAGAAGGTCAAGCTCGACCAGGACATGTTCAACGAAGCCTACCTGATGCACACCTCGACCTCGCCACAGTACGCGATCATCGCTTCTTGCGACGTGGCGGCCGCAATGATGGAGCCGCCCGGCGGCACCGCGCTGGTCGAAGAAAGCATCCTGGAAGCGCTGGACTTCCGGCGCGCGATGAAGAAGATCGAGGAAGAATGGGGTGAGGACTGGTGGTTCAAGGTCTGGGGCCCGGACGTGATCTCGGACCAGGGCCTCGGCGACCAGGAAGATTGGATGATCCAGGCCGACGACGACTGGCACGGCTTCGGCAAACTGGCCAAGGGTTTCAACATGCTCGACCCGATCAAGGCCACCATCGTCACCCCAGGGCTTTCCATCGAAGGCCAGTTCAGCGACACCGGCATTCCGGCATCGATCGTCACCAAGTACCTGGCCGAGCACGGCGTCATCGTCGAGAAGTGCGGCCTGTACTCGTTCTTCATCATGTTCACCATCGGCATCACCAAGGGCCGCTGGAACACGCTGGTGACCGCGCTGCAGCAGTTCAAGGACGACTACGACAAGAACCAGCCGATGTGGCGCATCCTGCCCGAGTTCGCGGCAGCCAACCCGCGCTACGAGCGTGTCGGCCTGCGCGACCTGTGCCACAGCATCCACGCCATGTACAAGGCCTATGATGTGGCGCGTCTGACCACCGAGATGTATCTGTCCGACATGCAGCCGGCGATGAAGCCCTCGGACGCCTTCGCCAAGATGGCACACCGAGAGATCGAGCGCGTGCCGATCGAGGAGCTGGAAGGTCGCGTCACCGCCATTCTGCTGACGCCCTACCCGCCCGGCATTCCGCTGCTGATTCCTGGCGAGCGCTTCAACAAGACCATCGTCGACTACCTGCGCTTCGCGCGCGACTTCAACGAAAAGTTCCCCGGCTTCGAGACCGACGTGCATGGCCTCGTGACACGGGAAGTCGACGGCAGGCGAGGCTATTACGTCGATTGCGTGAAATAGTCCGTTCGCGCAGGCAAGCCGGCAAGGACATTGAATTGCACGGCGCATTGTTGTCGCCAGAAAAAACGCCCGGCAAGCCCGGGCGTTTTTTCGGGAATCTTCGGCGGCTCCTCTCGGCACGGTCGGCAAAGCCGGCGCACAATACTGCCAGCCCCCCTCGCATCCACTCCACGCTCAGAAGCTGCTCAGAGGAAGCCGACACCGCCATGACAGAGAAAATCATTCCGATTCACGCCGCCGACGCGACCGACGCGCCAGCAGGCGGCCTCGGCTCGCTGCGCGGCGCCGCCAATGCGCTCGCCACCAACGGCGTTCTGCCCGCCGCGACTGTTTTCCCGCGCCTGAATCAGCCGCGCGGGGTCGACTGCCCCGGTTGCGCCTATCCCGATTTGCCCGATTCGAAGAGCGTGGATTTCTGCGAACAAGGCGCCTGGGCCGTCGCCCATGAAGCCACGCCTAAACGCGCCGACCCCACCTGGTTTGCAAAGCACACGCTTGCGGCGTTGCGCGACAAGGACCACTGGGAACTGGAAGCCGCCGGACGACTGACGACACCGATGCGCTATGACGCGGCCACCGACACCTACCGGCCAATCGCCTGGGAGGAAGCCTTCGAGCTGGCCGCCGAAGCGCTGAACGCGCTTGAGCACCCGAACGATGCCGTCTTCTATGCATCCGGACGCAGCAGCAACGAAGCGGCCTTCCCGTACCAGCTCTTTGCACGGGCCTTCGGCCCCAACAACCTGCCCGACTCTTCCAACTACTGCCACGAGTCTTCAGGCGATGCGCTGCGCGAAACCATCGGCGTAGGCAAGTCCACCGTCACGCGCACCGATTTTGAGCATGCCGACGCGATCTTCATCTTCGGCCAGAATCCGGCCACCAATCACCCGCGCATGCTGGCCGATCTGCGCGAGGCAAAACGCCGCGGCTGCCGTATCGTGGTCTTCAATGCGCTCGTCGAACGCGGCCTGGAAGCCTTCACCGATCCGCAGTCGCCGCTGGAAATGCTCCGCGGCGCAAGCACGCCGATTTCCGATCTCTATCTGCAGGTGCGAATCGGTGGCGACCTGGCGGCACTCACCGGCATCATTCGCGCTCTGCTGGAGATGGAAACCCTCCAGGGCCGCGTGCTCGACCACGACTTCATCGCCGAACACACCAGCGGCTTCGAGGCGCTGCGGGCGTCGATCCTTCAGCAGCCCTGGGATCGCATCGAGGCCGACAGCGGCCTCAAGCGCGCGCAGATGGAACTGGCCGCGCGTATCTACGCCGATTCGTCGGCCGTGATGGCGACCTGGTGCATGGGACTGACCCAGCACGAATTCGCGATCCCGACCATCCAAATGCTGGTCAACCTGATGCTCCTGCGCGGGAACATCGGCAAGCCCGGCGCGGGGGTCATGCCGGTGCGCGGACACTCAAACGTGCAGGGCGACCGCACCGTCGGCATCACCTACCGTCCCAAATCCGCGTGGCTGGACGCCCTCTCGCGCGAGTTCGGCTTCGAGCCGCCGCGCACTCCCGGACTGGACGCCGCCGGCGCGATCCGCGGTCTGCTTGAAGGCTCGGTGCATGCATTTCTCGCCCTCGGTGGCAATTTCGCGGTCGCCGGTCCCGACAGCCCGCGGGTGCTGGACGCGCTGTCGCGCTGCAAGCTGACCGTACACATCGCCACCAAGCTCAACCGCACTCACCTTCATCCAGGAAAGATCGGCCTGCTGCTACCCTGTCTGGGGCGCACCGAGCACGACGTGCAGGAAGGCAGCACGCAGTTCGTCACGGTCGAGGACACGGCCAGCATGGTGCATGCCTCGCGCGGTCGCAATACTCCGGCCAGCGACGCGCTGCGTTCCGAGCCGTGGATCGTCGCGCAACTCGCTCATTGCACGCTCGGAAGCGACACCATCGACTGACGTGGCCTCGCCTCCGACTACGACCGCATGCGCGCAGCCATTGAACGCGTCGCGCGCGACGTGATCCCCGGCTTCGACGGTTACAACGACAAGGCACGCCGCGAGCGCGGCTTTCACCTGCCGAATGCTGCGGCCGAGCGCCGCTGGGAAACCGAGAACCGCAAGGCACGCTTTACCGTGCACCCGCTGCCACAGGACACCCTGATGCAGCGTGCACGCGCGAAGCACGGCGATAAAGTCCTGTGCCTGGCGACCATGCGTGCTCACCGGCAGTACAACACCACCGTCTATCGCGACCGGACGGGCGAAGTCGATCGCTATCGGGGCGTGCACGGCACGCGCAAGATCCTGTTCATCAGCCAGGCGGACCTGGATCGCTTCGGACTGACGAACGGTCAGCGAGTGACGCTGCGTGCCGCCGCACTCGACGGCATCGAGCGGCGCGTGGAAGGATTGACTCTGGTGAGCTATCCGGTGCATCAGGGCGATGTGTTCGGTTATTTCCCCGAATTGACACCGCTGCTTGCGCCCGACATGACGGCGCGGGGCTCGAATACGCCGACCTTCAAGGAGATTCCGGTAGTGATCGCGCACTAGGAAAGCGGTCGGCGGATCGGCATGTCGCCGGTTGAAGAACCAGAACTGACCATCCGCCGCGAGACGCGCGCTGCCAGCGCACCGCGTCTCAGAAAATCGAACGCGCCGTCATATCCGTAAAACGCTCCAGTGCGTAAGTACCGGCAAGCGAGTTCCCGTTGGCGTCCAGGCCCGGCGACCACACGGCGACCGTGGCCTCGCCCGGAACCAGCGCGAGAATGCCGCCCCCGACTCCGCTCTTGGCCGGCAAGCCGACCCGGTCCGCGAAATCTCCAGCTGCGTCGTACGTCCCGCAGGTGAGCATCAATGCGTTCATGCGCTTGGCCGGACTGGGCTCCAGAACTTTCACGCCGCTCCACGGCACCGTTCCATGCTGGGCGAGAAAGCTGCCGGCCTTGGCCAGTTCCGCGCAGGTCATCGTGATCGAGCACTGGCGACAGTAACTGTCGATGACGAATTCCACCTCGTTGTCGAAATTGCCGAAAGCCTTCATGAAGTTGGCCATTGCGCGATTGCGAAACGCGGTGGCGCGCTCGGAACGTGCCACCGCGATGTCGAAATCGATGTCCGGCGCGTCGGCCAGCATGCGAATGAACTGAAGTACAGCGATGTCGGCCTGCACGAAGCGCGAGGCGAGGATGTCTGTGATGACGAGGGCACCGGCATTGATGAAGGGATTGCGCGGAATGCCGCACTCGCGCTCGAGCTGGACCAGGGAGTTGAAGGGATTGCCGGAGGGCTCTCGCCCAACCCTCTTCCAGAGGGCATCACCCTCGCGCGAAAAGGCCAGTGCCAGCGCGAACAGTTTGGTGACACTTTGCACGGAGAATTTCTCGTGGGCGTCACCGATGGCGTAGCTGCTGCCATCGAGGCAATAGACTGCCATGCCAAACCGGTTTACCGGGACCTTGGCGAGTTCCGGAATGTAGTCTGCCAACGCGCCCTTGCCTATCAAGGGCTGGACTTCGTCATGAATGGCCTGGAGGATGGCCGAGTAGTCAAGACTCATGGAACGAGGGCTTGAAGCTGCGCGTGAACCGGTCTCGCCTCGACAGGTGCCGGTTCAGGCATCCATCCTCGACCGGCACAGCGAGATCAGGATTCGTGCAGCGCTGTGTGCCGCGATCATGTCTTCGGGAGGGTCACGCCGCGCTGCCCCTGATACTTGCCGCCGCGATCCTTGTACGACACTTCGCACACTTCGTCGCTCTCGAAGAACAACACTTGCGCGCAGCCCTCTCCGGCATAGATCTTGGCCGGCAGGGGGGTCGTATTGGAAAACTCAAGCGTCACGTAACCTTCCCACTCCGGCTCGAACGGGGTGACGTTGACGATGATGCCGCACCGTGCATAGGTGGACTTGCCAA
>JAEZHR010000355.1 GCA_023416415.1 Pseudomonadota bacterium | reverse complement strand
GTACATGCCCTCCTCGGTCTGCCCCATCGTACCTTCGACCTCAGGATGTCCGTCGTGCCCGATCATGATGATCTCCCGCCCCTCGCGGCGCATCTTTGCAACCTCGACGTGTACTTTTGTCACCAGCGGGCAGGTGGCATCGAAAATGTTCAGTCCACGCGCTGCGGCTTCCTGCTGGACTGCGCGCGAAACGCCATGCGCCGAGAAAATGACCGTCTGGCCGGCCGGGACTTCATCGAGCTCCTCGACGAAAACCGCGCCCTTGCGGCGCAAGTCCTCCACCACGTAGGCGTTATGCACGATCTCGTGGCGTACATAGATCGGCGCCCCCAATTCGGCCAGGGCACGCTCGACGATGTCGATCGCCCGGTCGACCCCGGCACAGAATCCGCGCGGCTGGGCAAGCAGAATTTCCTTTTCCATGCGTGTCCCCGATCGTCCTACAGAATGCTGATGATCCGCACTTCGAAGCGCAGCCCCTGTCCGGCCAGCGGATGGTTGAAGTCAAACAGCGCCCCTTCATCATCGATGGCACGCAGCACGCCGGCGAAGCGGCCGCCGCTGGGGGCATTGAATTCGACCAGATCACCGATCTCATAGCTCTGGTCCGGATCAGAGTTTTCCGCGAGCGTGGCGCGCGAGACGCGCTGCAGCAGATCCGGGTTGCGCGGGCCGAAGGCCTGCTCGGGATTCAGCTCAAACACCTGATGCGCACCTTCCGGAAGACCCAGCAGGCACGCCTCGAGAAAAGGTGCCAGCTGACCGGCCCCCATCTGCAGGGTCGCGGGATTATCGTGAAAGGTCGTCACGATATCGCTGCCATCGGCTACGGCAAGACGGTAATGCAGGGTCAGGTAGGCGGAGTCGGTGACGACAGGAGCGGACGAGGCAGGCATGAGGCGGAGTGGAATCAAAGGAACAGGCGGGTATTGTATGCCAGCCTGTCCACCCTGATCGTGCACCTTGGCGCCTCGGGTTGCCGGAACGCACAAGAACTGCGGCTGACATGCTGCCAAAGGATATAATCGTTCAATTTTGACAACTTCATGGTGCATCTGCATCGATTTACATGGCAATCAGTGACTGGCCGGTTGATCAGCGTCCGCGCGAGCGCCTGATTCGGCACGGGGCGCAACAGCTTTCCGACGCGGAATTGCTGGCAGTCTTCCTACGGGTAGGCGTAACCGGAAAGAGCGCTGTCGACCTGGGACGCGATATGCTGGGTCGCTTCGGCTCGCTGGGTGCGCTGTTTGCCGCCTCGCTGGCCGATTTTTCTTCCATGGCCGGCCTTGGCCCGGCCAAGTATGCGCAATTGCAGGCAGTGCTTGAGCTTGCCCGAAGGGCAATTGCCGAGGACATCCGGAGCGGTGACATCCTTGGTTCGCCGCAAACGGTGCGGCAGTACTTGCAACTGCAACTCGCGCACCGCAGCCATGAATCCTTCCTGGTGCTGTTCACGGACGTGAAGAATCGCCTGATTGCGTGTGAGGAGATGTTTCGCGGCACCCTCACCCAGACCAGCGTCTACCCGCGCGAAGTGGTAAAGGCGGCTCTGGCGCACAACGCAGCAAGTGTCATCCTGGCCCACAACCATCCTTCCGGCACCCCGGAGCCAAGCACCGCCGATCGCGCCCTGACACAATCGCTCAAGCAAGCTTTGTCCTTGGTCGACGTGCGCGTTCTCGATCATTTTGTCGTCGCTGGACGCCACGTCTACTCGTTTGCGGAGCATGGGGAAGTCTGAAATGCGACACACCAATTGTTAAATCACACCACCAACAAAGACACACTTATTTTCCGCAAGTCCTTGAAACGTATCGGGTTTCTGTCTATACTCGCGGTTTTTCCAATTTCGGAAGATTTTTTGAGGAGTTAGCCATGGCACGTGTTTGCCAAGTCACCGGGAAGGGGCCGATGGTCGGCAACAACGTTTCCCATGCCAACAACAAGACCAAGCGCCGCTTCCTGCCTAACCTGCAGAACCGCCGCATCTTCGTCGAATCCGAGAACCGCTGGGTTTCCCTGCGCGTATCGAACGCCGGTCTGCGCGTGATCGATAAGATCGGCATCGACGCCGTCCTCGCCGACCTGCGCGCCCGTGGCGAAAAGGTCTAAGCGGAACATCTAACAGGAAATCATCATGGCAAAATCCAACCGCGACAAGATCAAGCTTGAATCGACCGCAGGCACTGGTCACTTCTACACCACGACCAAGAACAAGCGCACCATGCCGGAAAAAATGACGATCATGAAGTTCGATCCGAAGGCACGCAAGCACGTGGAATACAAAGAGACCAAGATCAAGTAATTCTGGTTCTCTCCAACAAAAAAGCCGTTCCTTATGAACGGCTTTTTTGTTGCCTGACATCTTGCCGCTGCAAGGTCCGCATGAAAAAACCCGGGCCTGGCCCGGGTTTTTGCATCTGAAGAACTGCATCAGGCGTAGGTGCGCAAGCGTAGCGAAAACTCACGAAGCGCACGGATGCCCGAGGCTTCCGCACGCTGGCACCAGTCCTGAAGCTGCGCCAGCAACTGCTCGCGGGTGGCGTTGGAACGTCCCCAGATCGCACCCAGCTCGACGCGCATTTCATGCATGGTCTCAAGTGCCTTGCTGTGTGCAAACAGCGCGCTCAGTTGTTGCATGTGTGGCGCCTCCAGCTTGGCCGGCTCGCGCTGCAACAGCTTGCGACTCGACTTCAGGAACTTCGACTCGAGTTGCGCCCTGCCCTTCAGATGTTCCAGTTCGTCATGCCATGCATGCTTGACCGACTTGGCGTACTTGGCCATCACGTCATAACGGTTGGCAATCACGGATTGCAGGGTTTCCAGGTCGACAGCCGGCTTTTGCTTGTCGAACTTCGGTGCCGGGATGGTCTTCTTCACCTTAGCCAGACCGAGCAGCTCCAGGATACGGATGTACATCCACCCGATGTCAAACTCGTACCACTTGGCAGACAGCTTGGCCGACGTCGCGAACGTGTGGTGGTTGTTGTGAAGCTCCTCACCGCCGATGATGATGCCGAGCGGGAAAACATTGGTCGCCGCATCGTTGCTGTCGTAGTTGCGGTAGCCCCAGTAATGGCCGAGTCCGTTGATGATGCCGGCAGCCGTGATCGGGATCCAAAGCATCTGTACTGCCCACACGGACAGGCCCACGACACCAAACAGGGCGATGTCGATGATCAGCATCAGGCCCACGCCCTGCCACGTGAAGCGCGAATAGAGGTTGCGCTCGATCCAGTCGTCCGGCGTCCCGTGGCCATACTTCTCCAGCGTTTCGCGATTCTTTGCTTCCGCACGGTACAGTTC
>JAEZHR010000323.1 GCA_023416415.1 Pseudomonadota bacterium | reverse complement strand
CACCTGGCTTCGGTCGAGATGCATTCGATCCAGACCTCGGGCAACGACGTGCGCAACACCACGGCCGATCAGTTCGCGGGCGTGGCGCCTGATGAAGTCGCCGACCCGCGCCCGTACGCCGAACTCGTGCGCCAATGGAGCACCTTCCACCCCGAGTTCGCCTATCTGCCGCGCAAGTTCAAGATCGCCTTCAACGCCTCCGCCAAGGATCGGGCGGCCATCCAGGTGCACGACATCGGCATCGAGATCGTGAAGAACGCCCAGGGCGAAGTCGGCTACCGCGTGCTGGTCGGCGGCGGACTCGGGCGAACGCCCATCCTGGGCAGCGCGATCCGCGAATTCCTGCCCTGGCAACACCTGCTGACCTACATCGAAGCCATCTTGCGGGTCTACAACCTGGTCGGCCGCCGCGACAACAAGTACAAGGCGCGCATCAAGATCCTGGTCAAGGCTCTCGGTGCCGAGGAATTCGCGCGCATGGTCGAGGAAGAATGGGCCGACCTGAAGGACGGTCCCGGCACGCTTACCACGGAAGAATTCGAGCGCGTGGCGGCCTACTTCGAACCGCCGCCCTATGAAAGCCTGAACATTGACGACGAGCTGCTCGCCCAGCAACGCAGCGAGAACAAGGCCTTCGACAATTGGGTCAAGCGCAATGTCAAGCCGCACAAGGTGCCGGGATACGCCGCCGTCGTGCTGTCGCTGAAGAAGCCGGGCGTAGCCCCTGGCGACGCCACTGCCGATCAGATGGACGTGGTCGCCGATCTCGCCGACCGCTACAGCTTCGGCGAACTGCGCGTGACGCACGAGCAGAACCTGGTACTGGCCGATGTCAAGCAAGGCGACCTGTTCGAAGTCTGGCAACAAGCCAAGGCCCATCATCTGGCCACCCCGAACATCGGCCTCCTGACCGACATGATCTGCTGCCCGGGTGGTGACTTCTGCTCGCTGGCCAATGCCAAGTCGATTCCCATCGCAGCCGCCATTTCGCAGCGCTTCGAGGACATCGACTTCCAGCACGACATCGGCGAAATCGAACTGAACATGTCGGGTTGCATCAACGCCTGCGGTCACCATCACATCGGCAACATCGGCATCCTCGGCGTCGACAAGGACGGTTCCGAGTGGTATCAGGTATCGCTCGGCGGCGCGCAAGGCAACGACAGCGCGATCGGCAAGATCATCGGCCCTTCGTTCTCGGCTGCGCAGATGCCCGAAGTGATCGGCCGCCTGCTGCAGGTCTACGTGCGCGACCGTATCGAGGGCGAACGTTTCATCGACACCGTGCGCCGCATCGGCATCGAGCCGTTCAAGCAACACGTCTATGGCACGCCGATCGAAGTCGACGCGCCGACCGGAGAGAATGCATATGCGTAAGATCATCAAGGACAAGGCCGTCGTCCAGGACGAGTGGCAACTCCTGCGCCTGCAGGAAGGCGAGGCGCCCGAGGGCGTGAGCGTTCCGGCTGGCAAAGTCATCGTGCCGCTGACCGTCTGGGAAGCACAGCGCGGTGCCCTGCGCACGCGCGGCGACATCGGAGTCTGGATTGCCAGCCACGAGCGTCCGGAAGTGCTGAAGGAAGACGTGCCGCTGCTGCCCGTGATTGCGGTGGATTTTCCGAAGTTCACCGACGGGCGCGGCTATTCGATCGCCTACAACCTGCGTCTGCGCCTGGGCTTCACGGGCGAGCTGCGCGCCATCGGCGACGTGCTGCGCGACCAGATGTTCTACATGCAGCGCGTGGGCTTCAACGCTTTCGTTCCCCGCGAAGACCGCGATGTCAATGAGGAGCTGAAAGGCCTGTTCGATTTTTCCGAGTCGTATCAGGCCGCCGTGGACCAGAAGCTGCCGCTGTTCCGTCGCGTCACCCGCGGACAAAAGGCAACGGCGGAGTAAGGACATGAGCGCAGACAAGCTCGCGCGGCTGACGGCCGATGCCCGCGCCACGCTGGAGCGCATCGCGCGGGACTTCACTCCCGCGACCTTCGCCTCCAGCCTGGCAGCCGAAGACATGGTGCTGACGGACCTGATCCTGCGTGAACGCCTGCCGATCTCGATCTTCACGCTCGAGACCGGTCGCCTGCACAAGGAAACCCTGGGCATGATCGAACGCGTGCGCGAGACCTACGACTTCGAGATCCGCCTGTACAAGCCGGAGGCTTCCGCCGTCGACGCCTACGTCGGCCGGCACGGCGCCAACGCCTTCTATGACAGCGTCGAGCTGCGCAAGGAATGCTGTCGCATCCGCAAGGTCGAACCGCTGGCGCGCGCGCTGACGGGCCACAAGGCCTGGATCACCGGCCAGCGCCGCGCGCAGTCGACGACGCGGGCCGATCTGGCGGTACAGGAAGACGATCCGGCGCATGGCCTCGTCAAGTTCAACCCGCTGGTCGAATGGTCCGAACAGGACGTCTGGGATTACATCCGTACCAACGCCGTCCCCTACAACCCGCTGCACGACAAGGGATATCCGTCGATCGGCTGCGAACCTTGCACGCGCGCGATCCAGCCTGGCGAGGATGTGCGGGCAGGACGCTGGTGGTGGGAAAGCGCAGACAGCAAGGAATGCGGCTTGCACGTGGTCGACGGCAAGCTCGTCCGAATCAAGGCAGCAGCAACTACCTGAACTCCCGCCCCTTCCGGG
>JAEZHR010000277.1 GCA_023416415.1 Pseudomonadota bacterium | reverse complement strand
GGCGCGAGCCGGGTTGCTCGATGTGTCTGGCAATGAATGCCGACCGCCTGGAGCCGGGCGAGCGCTGTGCCTCGACTTCGAACCGCAATTTCGAAGGGCGCCAGGGGCAGGGTGGCCGCACCCATCTCGTGTCTCCGGCGATGGCGGCAGCGGCTGGCGTGACGGGGCACTTCGTCGATGTAAGGAATCTGCGCTAGCCGGATTTTCAGGGAGGACAACAATGAAAAAACTGTTCGCGCTGTTCGCCGCGGTTGTCGTACTGGCCGCCTGCAATACCTTCGAGGGCGTCGGCAAGGATGCGAAGAAGGCTGGTCAGGCAATTGAAAACGCCGCAAAGAAATGACAAGGAGCTGCCGCGTTGCGGCAGGGACGAGAAGATGGACAAATTCACCGTACACGATGGACTGGTTGCGCCGCTGGATCGCGCCAATGTCGACACTGACGCGATCATTCCGAAGCAATTCCTGAAGTCGATCAAGCGTTCCGGCTTCGGCCCCAACCTGTTCGACGAATGGCGTTACCTCGACCATGGCGAGCCGGGCATGGATAACAGCACGCGCCCGCTAAATCCGGATTTCGTGCTGAACCAGCCGCGTTATCGGAGCGCCTCGATTTTGCTCGCGCGCAAGAATTTTGGTTGCGGCTCCTCGCGGGAGCACGCGCCCTGGGCGCTGCAGCAGTATGGCTTCCGCGCCATCATCGCCCCCAGCTTCGCCGATATTTTCTTCAACAACTGCTTCAAGAACGGCCTTCTGCCGATCGTGCTCTCCGAGAGCCAGGTCGACCAGCTGTTCAATGAAGTCAAGGCCTTTCCCGGATATCGCCTGGTGGTTGACCTGGAAAAGCAGACAGTCGCAACATCCAGCGGCAGCTCGGTCTTCCCCTTCGAAGTGGACGGCTTCCGCAAGTACTGTCTGCTGAACGGTCTGGACGACATTGGCCTGACCTTGCGCCAGGCCGACAAGATTCGTGCCTTCGAGGAGCGCCACCTGGCGGCCCACCCATGGCTGGCGAACACGATCTGAGCCAGGAGAAAAGAACATGAAGATTGCAATCCTTCCCGGTGACGGCATCGGTCCCGAAATCGTCGAACAGGCCGTGCGCGTGCTGGATGCGCTGGATGAAAAGTTTGAAATGGAGTCCGCGCCGGTTGGTGGCGCCGGCTACGAAGCGCACGGTCATCCGCTGCCGGCCGGTACGCTGAAACTGGCTCAGGATGCGGATGCCATCCTGTTCGGGGCCGTCGGCGACTGGAAGTACGATACGCTTGAGCGCAGCCTGCGTCCCGAGCAGGCGATCCTCGGCCTGCGCAAGAATCTGGGCCTGTTCGGCAATCTCCGTCCGGCCATCCTGTATCCGGAGCTGGCTGGCGCCTCGACGCTGAAGCCGGAAGTCGTATCGGGACTGGACATCCTGATCGTGCGTGAACTGACCGGTGACATCTACTTCGGTCAGCCCCGTGGCGTGCGCGAATGTCCCGACGGGCCTTTCAAGGGGGCTCGCGAAGGCTTCGATACCATGCGCTATTCCGAGCCGGAAATCCGCCGCATTGCCCACGTTGCTTTTCAGGCTGCGCAGAAACGCAACAAGCATCTGACCAGCGTGGACAAGGCTAACGTGCTCGAGACCTTCCAGTTCTGGAAGGACATCGTGACCGACGTGCACAAGGAGTATCCGGATGTCGCGCTCGAACACATGTACGTGGACAACGCGGCGATGCAACTGGTGCGCGCACCGAAGAAATTCGATGTGATTGTCACCGGGAACATGTTTGGCGACATCCTGTCAGACGCTGCAGCCATGCTGACGGGCTCGATCGGCATGTTGCCTTCGGCTTCTCTGGACGAGAGCAACAAGGGGCTCTACGAGCCTTCGCATGGTTCCGCACCGGATATCGCGGGCAAGGGTGTTGCGAATCCGCTGGCAACCATCCTTTCGGCAGCGATGATGTTGCGTTTCTCGCTCGACAAGCCCGAACAGGCTGACCGCATCGAGAACGCGGTCAAAAAAGTCCTCGCGCAGGGCTTGCGCACCCCCGACATTTATGAGGCGGGGACGACCAAGGTTGGGACGAAGGAAATGGGCGACGCGGTGGTGCGCGCGCTGAGATAGTTGATTGACGAGGGAGAAAATCGTGAAGTTAGTGGGTCTGGTGGGTTGGCGCGGCATGGTGGGTTCGGTCCTGATGCAACGCATGCAGGAAGAGGGCGATTTCGCCCATATCGAGCCGGTGTTCTTTTCGACTTCCAACGCAGGCGGGAAGGCGCCGTCGATGGCGAAGAACGAAACCGCGTTGAAAGACGCCAACAGTATTGATGAGCTGAAGAAGTGCGACATCATCATTACCTGCCAGGGCGGTGACTATACGACCGAGATTTTCCCCAAGCTGCGCGCAGCCGGCTGGGACGGTTACTGGATCGATGCGGCATCCACTCTGCGCATGGCCGATGATGCCGTCATCGTGCTCGACCCGGTCAACCTGCACGTCATCAAGGGCGCGCTGGATCGCGGCGTCAAGAACTATATCGGTGGCAACTGTACCAATTCGATCCTGCTGATGGGCGTCAATGGCCTGTTCAAGGAAGGCTTGGTCGAGTGGGTCAGCTCGATGACCTATCAAGCTGCTTCGGGCGGTGGCGCCAATCACATGCGCGAACTGCTGAAGGGAATGGGCGTGATCCATTCCGCTGTGGCCGATGAGCTCGCAACCCCATCGTCGGCCATCCTCGAAATTGATCGCAAGGTGGCGCACACCATCCGCAACGACGTGCCAACTGAGTACTTCCCGGCCCCCTTGGCAGGCGGTCTGATTCCGTGGATCGACAAGCAGCTTGAGAACGGCCAGTCGAAGGAAGAGTGGAAGGGGCAGGCAGAGGTCAACAAGATCCTGGGAACAAGCCAGACCATCCCTGTCGATGGCTTGTGCGTGCGTATCGGCGCCATGCGCTGCCACAGCCTTGCATTGACATTGAAGCTGAGGAAGGACGTATCACTTTCGCAGATCGAAGATCTCATCCGTGCAGGTAATCAGTGGGTGAAGTGGGTGCCAAACGAGCGTTCGGTAACCGAAAAGGAGCTGACCCCGGCATCGATCACGGGCGGACTGCAGGTCGGCGTGGGGCGGGTGCGCAAGCTGAACATGGGGGCGGAATACGTTTCCGCCTTTGTGATCGGTGACCAGTTGTTGTGGGGGGCGGCCGAACCCTTGCGGCGCATGCTGCGCATTCTGCTGGACTGAAACGTTCAGGAAAGGAAGGAGGGGCCGGTTTCCAAATTGGGAGTCGGCCCTTTTTCGTTGTGTATGTGCAACACGGTGCCAAAGGACATGGCAGCGCTTCCGCCCGGGAACTTTTCCCCCTGCGAAGCGCTCTGCAGATTCCGCCGCATTTCTGGAATTTGTTCCCAGCCGGCCTGAGGGGCAGCTGCCACCTTGAGTTGCAGTTGGCAAGTTGGATACACTTGCGCCGCTAAGTCCATGATGATATGGTGAAAGTTGCCTCAAGAAACTTGATGCGCGGCGTTTTCGCCGCGAGCCTCCCGATACGGACCGTTCCCTATGCTTTCAAAAATGCCAACCAATAAACGCGTGTCGGCTGCCCGGTTAACCGTGAAAACAATCAGTGTTGCCGTCATGTCGGCGTGGATTGTGGCGAACGCGCACGCGGCTGGTCTTGGAAGATTGACTGTCCTGTCGGCTCTTGGGCAACCCTTGCGTGCCGAGATCGAGTTGACGGCAGTGTCCAAGGATGAGGTCAACGCGCTCACGGCAAAGCTTGCTTCCGCTGAAGCATTCCGCCAAGCCAATCTCGAATTTCAACCCGCACTGTTGTCGCTGCGCTTCGAAGTGGACGCACGCGGGGATCGCCAGTTCATCCGGGTGAGCTCCACCCAGTCCATGAACGATCCGTTCGTTGACTTGCTGCTGGAATTGAGCGGCCCGAATGGTCGCTTGGTTCGTGAATACACTTTCCTTCTTGACCCGCCGGAGTTGCGTACAACCCAGGCACCCAGCGTCGCTCCATCAACGGTACCTGAGCTCGGCGCGACTGGCACGCAGTTCGTTCCGGTGCCACAAGCCGCAATGCCACAACGTCAGGCGGCGCCTGTGGGACGGGATTCCACGCCAAGTCGAATTACTGCACCAAATGATGTCGAAGTCAGGCAAGGTGACACATTGACTCGGATTGCGGCCCAGGTGAAACCGGCTGGCGTATCTCTTGACCAGATGCTGGTTGCGCTGTACCAGAGCAATCCGGACGCATTCATCGGCGCGAATATGAATCGCCTCAAGGCCGGTCGAATCTTGTCGGTGCCCAGCGACGAGGCGGCCGCCGCTGTCGACGTTCGCCAAGCGCGCAGCCTGATTGTGGCCCAGGCTGCGGACTTTAATGCCTACCGTCAGCGCCTTGCCGGACAGGTTGCATCGGCTTCTGCTCAGGCCACTACCGAGGCACGTCAAGGTGCGAGCGGACGCATTACTGCGCGTGTTGAGGAGCGCCCGAGGCCGGTCACGCAAGCCCAAGACAAGCTCGAACTTTCTCATGCCGATGCAGGCACGACTGCTGCGGGTCCCAGTGCCGAGGATCTAATTGCCAGCGAGAAGGCGCGAGCCGAAGCCGAGGCGAGGGTCAAGGAGCTGGAAAGAACTGTCAGCGATTTGCAGAAATTGCTGGAACTCAAGAATCAGGGTCTGGCCGATCAGCAACAACAAGCCGAAGCAGGGGGGAGCACGGTCGCTCCCGCAGTTGCTGCGGAGCCCAAGCCGGCGCCCGCACCAGCGGCGCCGGTGCCAGCCAAGCCTGCTAAGGCGGCGGTCACCAAGCCCGTAGCTCCTCCACCTCCGCCATCTGGATTCTTCGATGAGCTGGTGTCGAATCCCATGGCCCTTCCTGGCTTGGGAGCGTTGCTGGCCGTTCTTGGTGGGGTCGGGATTTACGGGATG
>JAEZHR010000263.1 GCA_023416415.1 Pseudomonadota bacterium | reverse complement strand
CCCTCCTCGCGGCCCCCCCACGACGATGTCTGGAACGCGATTCGCAAGTTCTTCACCGAACACTCCGCCGCCGAGTAGTGCGACCGGGAGACCCCATGTGTAACTCCACCCTATCACCGGAAACCGTCGAACAGCTGAAGAAGTACTCGACCCAGATCGAGGCACTCGCCCGCCAGCAGGGGCTCGACTACTACCCGGTCGATTTCGAACTTGTTCCCAACAACTTCATGATGGAGATTGCCGTCTACGGCCTGCCGGTGCGCATGCATCACTGGTCCTTCGGCGTGCGCTACATCCATCAGCTGATTCGCCAGGGCATGGGCCACTCGCGCATCTTCGAAGTGATGTTTCCCGGCGATCCGTGCCGGGCCTATCTGGTCAACGGCAACACGTTGCCGGAGAACACACTCGTCACGGCGCACGTTCTGGGCCACGCCGATTTCGCCAAGAACAATCATCTGTTCGCGAAATTCATGGAGATGGCGGGAGGTCATATTCTCGAACAGGCGGCCGCACGTGCGCACCGCATCGAGACCGCGATCCAGGAACACGGTCAGGAAAGAGTCGAAGCCGTGCTCGACGCCGCGCTGGCGCTGGAGCCGCACATTGACGTCACGCGCGAGCTGCACCGGCCGCTCTACCCGACCGAGCAGGCGCAGGAAGCCCGGGCTCCGCGCGATCCCTTCCAGCAACGCTACCGCAACCTGCCCGGTGAACATGTCCCTGTTGCCACGGCGAGCACCGGCCCACGCCGCGCGCCGATCCCGCCCCAGCCAGAATACGACCTGCTGTGGTTCATCGCCCACTACGCGCCAGAAATGGATGACTGGGAACGAGACATCTTCCTGGCCGTGCGTGAGGAGTCGTTCTACTTCTATCCGGTATTCGCCTGCCAGATCATGAATGAGGGCTGGGCATCGTACTGGCACGCCCGTCTGCTGCGCGACGCCGACTTTCTGCCGCACGACCTCTATCTCTCCGCGATCAAGGCCCATTCCGACGTCGTGCGCCCGTATGCGGCGGAACGCCAGCTTGCACTGGCGGTAAACCCCTACCACCTTGGCTTCTCGATGTGGGAAGACATCGTGGAAAAACATGGCATGCAGCAGGCGCGCCGCATCATGCGCGAGGAAGACGACTTCAGCTTCGTCCGCAACTACCTCACGCGCGAGTTGATCGAGAAGCTGGAACTCTTTGTCTACGAAGCACGCGACGACGGCGATATCCGCATCGCCGACAATGGAGCGCATGCGGTGCACGAAGCCATCCTCGCCCCGAAATACAACTTCGGCGCACCTCGCGTCGCAGTCAATCATCTGCATGTGGACGGCAGCCTTCAACTCGTGCACGACCATCAGACTGACGGCCGCGGCATCGACCTCGAACGCGCCGAGCGCGTGCTCGAATACATGGCCCGTGTCTGGCGCAGGCCGGTCACTCTGCACACGATCGGAGAGCGTGGCGAAGCACGCGTGATAGCGGCGCGTCGCACATAAGACCCTGCAGCGGGATGCCAGGCGAACGGATTTATAATCGGTCGATCATTTCGACCGCCCGCCAGCATGCGCCTCACCGAATACACCGACTACTGCCTGCGCACCCTGATGTACCTCGCCGCGCATCGCGACAAGTTGGTCACGATTCAGGAAATCGCCGAGGCCTATGGCATTTCGCGCAGCCACCTGATGAAGGTCGCACATCAACTCGGCCAGAGCGGCGTGATTGAAACCGTGCGCGGGCGTGGAGGCGGCCTGCGCCTCGGACGCGCGCCGGAAGACATCAACATCGGCAGCGTCGTGCGCAGTACCGAGCCGGATTTTGCGATGGTTGCGTGTTTCGGACGTCAGGACGCTTGCGCGATCAATGCGTTCTGTGAACTGAAGGACGTCCTGAGAAATGCCACCGAGGCCTATCTTCAGACGCTCGGCAAGGTCACGTTGGCAGACCTGCAGCCCGGCAACGACGCACTGCGCAAGCTCGGCACCGTACGCGTCGTGCGGCGCAAGAAGCCAGACAACGCATAGTGCCGCCATGTCACCTCGACGCCCGCGCCTGTTCGATGGCATATCGGTGTCCGTGTCGCCAACGCGCGAAGCCAGCGCAGGAGCTGAACGTCGAGGCTGATGCAGTGATAGGCGAGCACTGCATCGCTGCCAATCGATTTATATCTTTTGCGCTATTTTCCGCAGACCCACCAGCTGCTGTCGCCGTTGGGCAACACGGCGGTTCGGTTCACCTGATACACTTTCGCGCGCCTGTGCGCCCGGCGGCCCGCCGGAACTCGCCATGGCCGGAATGGCGCGTTTCCCCGCGATGCTGCCTTGTCTTCGCGGCCCCCTAGCCATGCCGTATGAACCATTCTGTGCCCGCCCGGGCACGACGTGAAAGAAGGACATCATGCGTTTTCTGATTGCTTTGTTGTTGCCCTGGTTGACGTTCTTCACCATTGGGCGTCCGATCTCCGGAATCGTCTGCCTGATTCTCCAGCTGACAGTGATCGGATGGTTGCCGGCCACCATCTGGGCCGTCTATTCGCTGAGTCAGTACAAAACCGACAAGAAGATCGAGAAAGCGCTGCAGCAGCGCGCTTAGCGGGTCCAGGCGGACTGAGCCTCATGGTTCTTCGCCGCCGACCCTGAGCTTGCCCACCGGTCTCAGACAACGACTCAGACCAGCTCGCATCGTATCGTTCCTGCCTCCCCCCGCAGGCGTTGCAGCAGCTCCGCGGGAATGGCGCCATCAACGTCGGTCACGACATAGCCCAACGCACCACGCGTCTGCAGGTGCTGGGCCACGATGTTCAGTCCGGCCTGGGCGAAATTCGCATTCATGCGTGCAATGACGCCCGGCTCGTTGCGATGCACGTGCAGCACACGCGTACTGCCCTGCTTCTCCTGATGCGACAGTTCCGGAAAGTTGACGGCGAAGCGCGTCGTTCCGGCCGTCAGATATCGCACCAGCTTGTCCGCCACCTCGCGCCCGATATTCTCCTGGGCTTCCTCGGTGCTGCCACCAATGTGTGGCGTGAGAATGACGTTCTCCATATTGCGCAGCGGCGACACGAACTCTTCCGCAGCACTCTTGGGCTCGACGGGAAACACGTCGATCGCTGCACCCGCCACACGTTTTTCCCGCAGCGCTGCATGCAAGGCTTCGATGTCGACGACCTTCCCACGCGAGGCATTGATGAGGATCGCCCCGTGTTTCATGCGGGCGATGCGCTCAGCGTGCATCAGATTTTCGGTACTTGTGCCGCCCGGCACGTGCAAGCTCACCACATCAGCCTGCTCCAGTAGAGCCTCAAGTGAAGGCATGGGCTTGGCATTGCCAAGCGGAAGCTTGCTTTCGACGTCGAAGTAGCACACGCGCATCCCCACCGATTCGGCAAGAATGCCGACCTGGGCACCGATGTTGCCGTAGCCGACGATGCCGAGCAGCTTGCCGCGCGTCTCGAACGCGCCGATTGCACTCTTGTCCCACGCCCCGCGATGCGCACGCATGTTCTTCTCCGGCACGCGGCGCAGCAACAGGATGGCCTCTGCAATCACCAGTTCGGCCACCGAACGCGTGTTGGAGTATGGCGCATTGAAAACCGGAATTCCCTGACTGGCGGCTGCCACCAGGTCCACCTGGTTCGTGCCAATGCAGAAGCAGCCGATGACGCGCAGACGGGGCAGTGCGTTCAGGATGTCCGCATCGATATGCGATGTCGAGCGAATGCCGACCGCATCCGCATCGGCCAGGGCTGCCTGCAGATCACGCCCCTGCAGGGCGGAAGCAATCTGCACCACGTCATCGAATCCGGCGTCAACGAAATGCTCTACGGCACTGGCATGGATTTTCTCCAGCAATACGATGCGGGTCATGGAATCCTCGAAAACATTGATCGTCGATAGATATTAAAATGGGCCTACCCCTGCGCGCAACGCGGGCATGCACACATCAGACGACTGGCAGCGAATGGACAACGACGAAAAACTGCACGCCAAGGCCACCGAACAGACCGTTCTCGACGTGCACTGGTGGACCGACTCGCTGCTCACGTTTACAACCACGCGCGATCCCGGCTACGCCTTTTCAGCGGGTCAGTACGCGCGCCTGGGACTGCGCGACGCGCACGGCCTGGTCTGGCGCGCCTACTCGATGACCTCTGCGCCCTCATCCGAGTCGCTGGAGTTCTACGGCATTCTGGTCACCGGCGGCCTGTTTACGTCCCGGCTGCGTCACATCAAGCCGGGCGATCGCATCTTCATCGAGCGTCAGGTGTATGGATTCATGACCCCTGACCGCTTCGCGGACGGACGGGATCTGTGGATGTTCGGCACCGGCACCGGAATCGGCCCCTATCTATCGATGCTGCGCGCTCCATTCATATGGCAGCATTTCCCGAACGTGGTTCTCGTGCACGGCGTGCGCCACACCGAGGAACTCACCTATCGTGATGAACTGGAATCGCTGATGGCAAACCCGCCTGTTCCGAGCCGGACGCGTCTGCAGGTACTGCGCTGCACGTCCCGCGACAAGCAGGGGCCGGGAACGCTGCACGGCCGTGTAACGGCTCTGCTGGAAAACGGCGAACTGGAACGCGTCGCGGGTCTCTCCGTCACTCCCGAGCATGCGCGCGTCATGATGTGCGGCAATCCCGCAATGATCGAAGACATCCGCAAACTGCTTCACCGCCGCGAAATGCGTCCGTGCCGGCGTGCGGCACCGGGCCAGTTCGTGACCGAGAATTATTGGTGAGCGATGCGGACGCCCATGTTTGCCACTGAGTTTGCCCGCAGGCAGCGCCCCGGATAATCCTGAAGTCAGCCCGAACGCTCGGTCTCCACCGAAGCGCCCCCCTGCTTCGCGCCCTCCTCTTTGCTTTTGTCAGGTCCCGACCTTGGCATGACGACAAGCCGGGAAGACGACTTTTCCGCCTCCGATGAATCCGGCCCGGCCCTCCCGCAACGAGAAGTCGCGAAGCTTTTCTTGTCGCGGCCGGATGCCGCCTTCGCTGCATTTACTCCATGAAAATTTTCGGCAATGCGCTGCTTGCGAGGGCATTCCGCGTCCACCGGATCGCTGAACGCGTCGGCGGCAATGCAAACGCTTCGTTCCGGGATGGCGCATGCGACCTGCTTCGGGCGGAGGAAGCAAGATTTGAATCATCGGCCACGGCACATCGGCAGGTATCGAATTCGCCACGCCCCTTGCCCAATAAAGCAAGGCGAAGGTGGCCAAGATAGCGAATAAGCCACGCTCCCGGAGTGCCCCCTCTCGCAGGCCGCGGAATTGGAACACCCTGTTTTCGGCTAAACTCCCCGCAACCGATAACCCAAGGAAATTCCGTGATACAGCTCGACATGGCAGCGGTCGGTTTCACTCTCGCTGCCGACAGTTTTTCCCTCATTGCAGCAGACATGTGCGGTCGCCCCGCCAACACATTGAAATTGACCTGCGAGGCCCGCCAGTGAACGCCCCCCTGAATTCCAATCTGTTGGCAGAAACTGCCCCCGTCGTCGAGAGCAAGCCTCGCCATACCTGGCGCTTCTTCGCCGCCGGCGGCTTCGACCAGGTCAGCCTGGACACGGGACCCGACCTCCTCAATCTTGACCAGCTTGACCAGAAGCTATGGGTTGCCCTTTCCTGCCCGGTCCGAGGGCTGGAATTCGATCTTCGCACGCTGGACCTTCTGGATACCGACAGTGACGGACACATCCGCGCCCCGGAATTGATTGCCGCCGTGCACTGGGCAGCGGCCCGCCTCAATTCTCCCGACGTCCTGGTGAAGGGCGGCCCACTGCCCCTCGCAGCCATCTCCGACGAAACAGAAGAAGGCGCCCGCCTGCTGGCCTCGGCACGTCATGTTCTGGACAGTCTGGGCAAGGACGACTGCACCGTCATCAGCGTTGAAGATGTCGACGACAGCGACCGCATATTCTCCTGCATGGCGTTCAACGGCGACGGCATCATTACCGCCGCCGCCTGCGACGACAGTCTGCTGCCGATCCTCGGCGCCATCATGGATACCGTGGGCAGCCTGCCCGACCGCAGCGGCGAGCCGGGCATCGATCAGGCCCTTGCCAACCGCTTCTTCACCGAAGCGCAGGCCTGGGTGGAGTGGCAGACCCGCCCTCAGAACGACACCAGTCTCCTTCCGCTGGGCGCCGAGACGGAAACCGCCTTCGCCGCGCTGGCGGCAATCCGGGCCAAGGCAGATGATTATTTCACCCGCTGCCGCCTGGCGGCGTTCGATCCCCGGGCGGAAGAGTTGCTGAACGGCGCTCCGGAGGATATCCGCGCCCTCGGCGCAAGAAGCCTGGTGGCGAACGACGCCAATCTGGCGGCCCTGCCCATGGCCCATGTCCGGGCCGACGGCGACCTGCCTCTGGGTTCCGGCATCAATCCGGCATGGACAGCCGCGATCCAGACTCTGCGTGAGCAGGTGGTGCAGCCCCTTCTGGGGGACCGGGATCACCTGACCGCCGAGGAATGGTCGGACCTCAAGGGCCGATTCGCCGCCTTCGAGGCCTGGCAGACCGCCCGTCCGGATACGCCGATGTCCGGACTGGATGCCGACGTCCTGCAGACGTCCCTGGCCCCTGCCATCCGATCCGCCTTCGACGAGCTCATCGCCAAGGACCTGGCTCTCGCGCCGGAGGCAAACGCCATCGCGGAAGTGGAGCGCCTGGTGCGCTACGTCCGGGACGTCGGCCGCGTGGCCAACAATTTCGTGTCCTTCAGGGACTTCTATAGCGGCAACGGCGAGAAGGCCGTCTTTCAGGCCGGCACCCTGTACCTGGACGGGCGCAGCTGCGACCTCTGCATCAAGGTGCTGGACCCGGCGCGACACGGCAACCTGGCCACTCTCTCCGGGCTTTACCTTGCCTATTGCGACTGCGTGCGGGGCGGCGAAAAGATGACGATCGCCGCAGCCTTTACCGCCGGAGACTCGGATCAGCTCATGGTGGGTCGCAACGGCATTTTCTACGACCGCGATGGCAACGACTGGGATGCCACCATCACCAGGATCGTGGACCACCCCATCAGTCTGCGCCAAGCCTTCTGGGCACCGTACCGCAACGCCAGCCGCATGATCAGCGAGCAGGTGCAGAAATTCGCCGCGAGCCGGGCCAAGAGTGTGGATGACCTGACGGGCAAATTGGTGGTCGACACCGGGAAGAAGGTCGAGTCCGGCGCCAAGGCTGCGGTCGCGCCCTTCGATGTCGCCCGCTTTGCAGGCATCTTCGCGGCGCTCGGCCTTGCCGTCGGCGCAATCGGCACTGCGCTGGCGTCGGTGCTCACGGGCTTCCTGGGCCTCAAGGCATGGCAAATGCCGCTGGCGGTGGCCGGTCTCATGCTGTTCATTTCCGGCCCCTCCGTGGCCATGGCCTTCTTCAAGCTGAGAAAGCGCAATCTGGGCCCCCTCCTGGATGCCAACGGTTGGGCGGTGAACGCCAGGGCCCGCATCAACATCCCGTTCGGTACGGCGCTGACCCGCATGGCCCGCTTGCCGGAAGGGGCCAAGCGAAGCCTGCGCGACCCCTATGCCGAGAAGCGTTCGCCGTGGAAGCTCTATCTTCTGTTCGCGATACTGGTGGCGGCCTTGCTCGTCTATATCGAGTTCAAATTCTTCTGAGGCGCCCTCCCGTCTCCGTAAAGCTGCCCCTGTTCTGGCGCAGCAGAAAACCCACCACGCCATCCCGATCATCGGCACAGCCAGCCGATAGCGGGATGGCCACCGTGCTCACCTCGCGGCTCATCCGCTCAATGAAATCCCTCCCGAACCGTCACGCCACCGCTGCCGAAGTGTGCGCACGCGCCTATCGCCATCAATCGGGCATCTCCATCGTGCCGTGCGCGCATCGATGTCAGTGGCCGGATCATCATGGACATCGATAACACGCGCGCCTTTACCCGTTCGGCGAAACTCGCGCGGTGAGCACGCGGGCTGCAGGCGGATTGCACGCGGTCTCGTACTTGCCAATCGTCCGAAGGCCATTAGCCCGATGTCCTGCACACAGCTGCCGGCCGTTGCAGTGCAAGCGGGCTGGCGAGCGGTTCCCGCAGATGACGAGCGGGTTGCACTGTCCCGCAACGTAATGATTCGATAGCAGCTGGAGTTACGAACGAAAAAAAGCCCGCGCACTTCTGCACGGGCTTCTGCTGCCGCATGAAAGACGATTCAGTTGAAGGTCTTGCCTTCGTTCGCCAGCTTTTCCAGCAGCGGCGCCGGCTTCCAGGCATCACCATGGCGTCCCTTGGCGAATTTCTCCATCGTCATCAGGACGTTGGAGAGACCGACGGTGTCGGCATAGAACATCGGACCGCCGCGGAACAGCGGGAAGCCGTAACCGGTGAGGTAGACCATGTCAATGTCGGATGCGCGCTGGGCAATGCCCTCCTCCAGAATGTAGGCGGCTTCATTGACCATCGCAAAGACCAGGCGCTGCACAATCTCCTCGTCGCTGATCTTGCGGCGCTCGATGCCCAGATCCGCCGAATGCTTGACGATCATGTCAATGACCACCTGCGAGGGATACGGTGTACGGTCGCCCGGTTTGTAGTCGTACCAGCCGGCGGAAGTCTTCTGCCCGAAGCGGCCCATTTCGCACAAGAGATCGGCGGTCTTCGAGTAAGTCACCTCCGGTTTCTCGATGTAGCGGCGTTTGCGGATCGCCCAGCCAATGTCGTTGCCGGCCAGATCGCCCATGCGGAACGGGCCCATCGCGAAGCCGAACTTCTCGATCGCCTTGTCCACCTGCTGCGGCAGGCACCCCTCTTCCAGCAGAAATCCGGCTTGGCGGCTGTACTGCTCGATCATGCGATTGCCGATAAATCCGTCACATACGCCCGAGACCACGCCGGTCTTCCTGATTTTCTTGGCCAGCACCATGGCGGTCGCGAGCACGTCCTTGCCGGTCTTCTCGCCACGCACGATTTCCAGCAGCTTCATCACGTTTGCCGGGCTGAAGAAGTGCAGGCCGATCACGTCCTGGGGTCGCCTGGTGAACGAGGCAATCTTGTTCA
>JAEZHR010000254.1 GCA_023416415.1 Pseudomonadota bacterium | reverse complement strand
ACCTGGGAGGCATTCAGTCACCGCTCTGTGTATCTCCCGCCCAACCCACGACTCGCCTCCGACGCGGGAGCGCGCACAAGGACGCCTGTGGCCTTCCTGCGCGTGCGCCGCATACATCCGAACCCGCTGCTACGCGCCCCCGGCCATCTTGCGTCGCGTGCCCTCGGACACTTCTTCGTCCGGCAAGGACACTTCGAAGACCTGGTCCACCGCGCTGTAGTCCAGATAGCCGAGACGGGCTAGCGGCTTGATGCGAGGGACATCGAGCTTTCCGTCCGCCGTCAGCGCATCGTCCCGCAGGTGGATGCCGACGACCCGGCCCACCACGACCCGGTGCGTCGTGTCGGGGGTGTTTCCGGGCAGCGTCCAGGTGCCGTGGTAGCGGCACTCAAGCGCAACCGGCGCGCTGGCCAGATGCGGCGTCCTGATGGCGCGGCCAGGCGCCGCCGCCAGCCCCAGTGCCTCGAGATCGTCGATTTCCGGGTCCATGAGACGCGATGAACGGACCACATCCACGCGACTGCCCCAGGTCGCCATGTTGTAGACGAACTCACCCGTGCGTTCCGCGTTGAGAATCGAATTCTTCGGATCAAAGCGCGGCGGATGCGTATTGGCCGAAAACATCACGTAGGCCGGCTCGAATCCCATGAGATTGAACTGCGAGAACGGCGCAAGGTTGACCTTGCCGTTTTCCTTCATGGTGGTGATCCAGCCGATCGGGCGCGGAACCACGCAGGACTTGAGCGGATTGAATTTCAATCCATGGTCGTTTGCATCAGGGCTGTAGTACATGTGCGACTCGGCTGTGTTGAAACCTTGCTGTGCGAGTTCGGAAGAGCGGCGGCGTGCGTCGCGTCAGGACGCGCCTTCCGCCTTGACGACGGCACGGTCGATGATGGGAAGCCAGACCGCGTCTTCCTGCTCGAGATACTTCCTGAACTCCTTGGGACCCATGGCGCGCGTCTGAGCCCCCTGCTTGCTGAAGCTTTCCTCCACCGACTTGTCGGCGAGGACCTTCGCCACCGCTTCGGCAATCTGATTCACGCGGCCGTCACTCGTGCCGGCCGGCGCAAAGATGCCGACGAAGCTTGCCGCTTCGACATTCACACCCAGCTCCTTCAAGGTCGGCACGTCCGGCATCTGCGCAAGACGCTTGCTCGTCGTCACGGCCAGCGCGCGCATCGAGCCCTGCTGAATGTGGGGCAGCGCGACGTTGACCTGATCGAAGCCGAGCATGACGTGGCCGCCGATAAGGTCGTTGGTGGCCGGGGCCGTTCCCTTGTAATGGACGGCACTGAACTTCACCCCAAGTTCATCCTGCAGGAGCTCGGCCATCAGGTGATTGGTCGAACCCATGCCCGGCGTGGCGATCGTGATCGTGCCGGGAGCCGCCTTTGCGTTCTGCTGCAGCTCCCGGATGTTCTTCGCAGACAGGGTCTTGCTTGCGTTGAGCACCATCGGCGTGAAGGAAACGGAGGTCACGGCAACGAAGTCCTTCTTCCAGCTGTAGGCAGTCGGACGATTGAAGATGATGGGACTGTGCAGGATCGGCCCGTTCGAACTGATGAAGAACGTGTTGTCGTCGACGGAACGCATCACATGCGTGGCCGCGATCATGCCGCCGGCCCCTGGCTTGTTCTCGACGATGACCGGCTGATTGAGCAGCTTGCCCAGGCCTGGCGCAATGAGACGCGCCGTCGTATCCACGTTGCCGCCCGCAGCGTAGGGCACGACTAGCCGCAGCGGCTGGCCGGCAGACGATTGGGCGGACGCCGCCGGAACAAATGCGATGGTCACGGCCATGCACGCCGCGGCTGCAAACAGTTGTTTCATCCTGAATCTCCTTGAACTGAATTGCTATGAGTTGTTTTTCTTGTGTGGCTTGCCGACCTTCGCGCCGGTTTCGGAGAGGCCATGGCTGCCTCCAACCGCGCATCGAACTTCGGTCGGCGCACTTTAGGGGCGCACTCGCCAGCGTCGCAATCACTGCTTCGACAAATTGTCCATTTTGTGGACACCAACACACATGCATCCAATTATTCCCATAAATTCAAGCACAACCTGTCCACTATATGAACGTTCGATATTCAGCGTGCGTTGACCCACCCCATTCGTCCCGGTATCGTCCCAAGATTCAAACTCCCGAACCGCAACCACATGAAAATCCTCGCCAGCTCGCTCACCCCCCAGCAGACCTACAAGTTGATGACCGGCGTGATCGTGCCGCGCCCGATCGCCTGGATCACCACGCTCACCGATGAAGGCGTGGTCAATCTCGCGCCCTTCTCCTGCTTTACCTTCGTCTCCAACAAGCCGCCGATGGTCGGCATCAACATTGGCCGCAAGGCAGGCGTGCGCAAGGACACCGGTGCCAATATCCATGCGCTGGGCGAGTTCGTGGTCCATGTGGTTGACGAGGACTTGCTGGAGCCGATGCATCTCTCAGCGATCGAACATCCGGCCGATGTGAGCGAGGCAGAACTGCTCGGCCTGGAAACCGTGGCTTCGGACATGGTGCGCGTGCCGCGTCTTGCCGCCGCGCCGGTCAGCATGGAATGCGTGCTGCACCAGATCATTCCGTTCGGCGACACGGGCGCAGAGTTCTATGTCGGCGAAGTGCTCAAGTTCCACATCCGCGATGAGCTGCACGAAGATGGAAAGGTCGAAACAGCGAGGCTGAAGCCCGTTTGCCGGCTCGGCGGACCGAATTACTCGAAGCTGGGCGAGATCGTTCACATGAAACCGATCGCGCAGACCGAAAAGACGGTCATCAAATAATCAGGAAATCGAACCGGGAAATCAGTCCGGATGTGGCATGGCGAATGACATGCTCAGGGAAGGCCGGCGTGCACAAGGATACCGCCATCACAATAGCGCCGGCACCAGTATCCATGTGCCGGGCGTGTTCGCAGCCCCCGTGGCTGACGAGGATTGGGGCAGATGCTTCTTTGCGCGACCGAACGTTGACCGATGAACGCGAAGCAGAGCCACTCGGCGTGGAAACTGCCGCTTCGTACAGGGAGCGCGTACCGCGCCGTGCCGCCGTCCCGGTCAGCATGGAATTCGATGCTGCGCAGGATCGTCCCGTTCGGTGGCATGGCATCGAGCCCTATATCGGCGAAGTGTTCAAGCCCCACATTTGTGACATTCTGTCAGAAAATGAGCAGTTCAAAACGACACGCCTCGAGCCCGCTTGCCGCATTCAGTGGACCGAATCATGCAAAGCCGGGCGAGGCCGTTCGCCTGAAACTGATCGCGCAGACCGCAAAGACGGTCATCAAAAAATCAAGATAGAAAATCAATTCGGAAGAGGCATGGAAAATGACACGCACAAGGGGAAAGCGGGCAACACCGCTGCAGGTTGAAGTCGGTCAGCCCGAACAGGTCACTGCCGGATCCGGCACCGGCGGCGCCCAAAGCATCCGGCGCGCGGTGAAGATCCTGCGCGTGCTGGCCGGCGGACAGGAGCAAGGCGTGCGGCTGACCGACATCGTCGAGCAGACAGGGCTGACGCGCCCCACGGTGCACCGCATCCTGAGCGTCCTGATCGAGGAGCAGGCCGTCGAGCAGGACCCGTCCACGCGCCGCTACATGATCGGCCAGGAAGTGTCGCTTCTGGGTCTCGCGCGCCCCGGCCGCTTCCCGATCCGCGCCATTGCGGACCCGTACTTGCGTCATCTGGTCGATCAGGTCGGCGACACCGTCTACCTGACCATACGCAGCGGCTTCGATTCGATCTGCGTCGACCGCAAGCTGGGCACGTTCCCGGTCAAGGTGATGTCGATTGATGTTGGCGTGCGCCGGCCGCTCGGCGTTGGCGTGGCCGGACTGTGCCTGCTCTCGCAGTTGCCGGACGAGGAAGCGGAAGCGGTCATGCGCGCCAACCAGCAGCGCTATGCGCATCAGAAGCTGAGCATGGCCAAACTCAATGAGCGCATCCGGCAGACGCGCGCCAAGGGTTATGCCTATGCCCCCGACGGCATCATGCCGGGGACGAGCGCGCTGGGCGTTCCCGTCCTCGATCGCAACGGAGAACCGTTGGCAGCAATCAGCATTGCAGCAATCTCGAACCGTCTGGGACCGACCCGCATGGTCGAGCTACTGCGTTTGCTGCGCGAGCAGGCCGCACTGATCGCGAAACGGGTGGAACAGATTGAAAGGGCGCGCAAGCCAAGCCAGGCACGCCAGGCTTCGGCATGACGGCGGCGCCCCTGCGGGCGCCGCCGTCACGGATCAACCGGCAGCCGTATAGGCGGTCTTGACGACCGTGAAGAACTCGGCCGCGTAACGTCCCTGCTCGCGCGAACCGTAGCTCGATCCCTTGCGGCCGCCGAAGGGCACGTGGTAATCGACCCCGGCGGTCGGCACGTTCACCATCACCATCCCTGCCTGCACATGCCGTTTGAAGGCAGTCGCGTACTTCAGCGAGGTCGTGCAGATGCCGGCCGAAAGTCCGAATTCGGTGTCGTTGGCCAGGGCCAATGCATGCTCGAAGTCGTCCGCGGGAATCGCGCAGGCCACCGGGCCGAAAATTTCCTCGCGCGCGATGCGCATCGACGCATCGGCATCCGCGAACAGCGCCGGTGCGAGATAGAAGCCATCCTTGTCGCGCTTGAGTCGCTCGCCGCCGCAGACCAGTTTCGCCCCCTCGGCCTGGCCGAGGGCGACGTAGGACAGGTCCTGCTCCAGTTGCGAGGCATCGACCACGGGGCCGATGTCGGTACCCGGCGTGCGCGCATCGTCAACCTTGAGCGCACGCAGGCGTTCAGCCACGCGCTCCACGAAGCGCGGATAAATGCCCTTCTGCACGATGAAGCGCGAAGATGCCGTGCAGCGCTGCCCGGTTGAATAATAGGCCCCCTGCACCGCGCTTTCGACCGCCACATCCAGCTCGGCATCGTCGAGGATCACGAGCGGGTTCTTGCCGCCCATTTCCAGCTGCACCTTGAGAAAGCGTGCCGCAGCCGCCTGCATCACGCGCTGCCCGGTGGCGACAGAGCCGGTGAAGGTGAGCGCATTGATGTCTGCGCTGTCGAGCATCGCCTGCCCGACCAGACTGCCGCGCCCCATCACGAGATTGAACACGCCGGCCGGCACGCCGCTGCGGCTGATGATCTCGGCCAGCGTCCAGGCGCTGCCCGGCACGAGGTCGGCCGGCTTGAACACCACGCAGTTGCCGTAGGCCAGGGCCGGCGCGATCTTCCACGCCGGAATCGCGATCGGGAAATTCCAGGGCGTGATCACGCCGACCACACCGATCGGCTCGCGCGTGATTTCCACATCCACGCCGGGGCGCACCGACGCCAGCCGCTCGCCGGCCTGGCGCACGATCTCGCCCGCAAAGAAGCGGAAGATCTGCCCGGCACGCGCCACTTCGGCGATGCCTTCCGGCAGCGTCTTGCCTTCCTCGCGCGCGAGCAGATTACCCAGCTCGTCCTTGCGCGCCAGCAGCTCGGATGCGATGCGCTCGAGCATGTCGGCGCGCGCCTGGATGGAACCTGCAGACCAGGCGGGAAACGCCGCGCGCGCAGCGGCGATGGCGGCGCGGGTCTGCGCCGCATCGGCCTGCGCGTATTCGCCGACCAGGTCGGACGTGTCGGAGGGATTGATGTTGCGGCTGACGGTCGCGCCGTCCAGCCAGCGACCGTCTATGTAGTTCGCGTGCATGCGTGCTTTCTTCAGAGGATCCGGCGCTTGCGCAGATCCTCGACTGC
>JAEZHR010000207.1 GCA_023416415.1 Pseudomonadota bacterium | reverse complement strand
ACTGCGACACCACGCCCGCATCGCCGCCCTGCGTGTAGAGCGGACAGAAATCGGTCAGCTTGCCGGGCGCGATCAGCACGCCGCCGGCGTGCATGCCGACGCTGCGCGTGATGCCTTCCACCTGCTGTGCGAGATCCAGCAACTGCCTGACCTCTTCCTCGTTTTCCTGGCGCTCCTTCAGCAGCGGCTCTTCTTCGAGAGCATCGGCAATCGTCACCAGCTTGCCCGGCTTGAACGGAATCAGCTTGGAGATGCCGTCGCAGAACATGTAGCTCATGTCCAGCACGCGGCCCACATCGCGCACCGCGCCCTTGGCCGCCATCGTGCCGAAGGTCGCGATCTGCGACACGGCATCGCGCCCGTAGGCATCCTTCACATACTGGATCACGCGGTCGCGGTTTTCCTGGCAGAAGTCGATGTCGAAGTCGGGCATCGACACGCGCTCCGGGTTCAGGAAGCGTTCGAACAGCAAGTTGTATTCGAGCGGGTCGAGGTCGGTGATCTTCAGCGCATAGGCGACCAGCGAACCGGCACCCGAGCCGCGCCCCGGCCCGACCGGCACGCCGTTGTTCTTGCCCCACTGGATGAAGTCGGCCACGATCAGAAAGTAGCCGGGGAAGCCCATCTTGATGATGGTGTCGGTTTCGAACTTCAGGCGCTCTTCGTAGCGCGGGCGGTTCGCTTCGCGCCTGGCTTCGTCCGGGAACAATTGCAATAAGCGCTCTTCCAGACCGGCCTTGGCCTGCTGCACCAGGAAGTCGTCGAGCGACATGCCATCCGGCGTGGGAAAGAGCGGAAGCTTGGGCTTGCCCAGTTCCAGCGTCAGGTTGCAGCGCCTGGCGATCTCGATCGAGTTGGCCAGCGCGCCCGGCATGTCGGCGAACAGCTCGGCCATTTCCGCCTGCGTCTTGAAGCACTGCTGCTCATTGAAGCGCTTGATGCGGCGCGGATTGGCAAGGATCTCGCCTTCGGCGATGCAGGTGCGCGCTTCATGCGCCGTGAACTCCTGCGGCGTGAGGAACTGGATCGGATGCGTGGCCACCACCGGTAGCCCGAGCCGATTTGCCAGCGCCACCGAGTTGCGCACCTGGCGCTCCATGTTCGGCTGGCCGTAGCGCTGCACCTCGATGTAATAGGCATTCGGAAAGATCGCCGCCCAGCGCTGCGCGCAGCGTTCGGCCAGCTCCGGGTTGCCGTTGTCGATCGCCATGCCCACATCGCCGGCCTGTGCGCCGGACAGCGCGATCAGATCGCTGGCCGCGCCATTCTCCAGCCATTCGGCACGAATCTCCGCCCGGCCGCGATGCACGTTCGTCAACCAGGCCTTGGTCAGCAGTTCGCACAGTTGCAGGTAGCCGTTCCGGTTCTTCACCAGCAGCAGCAGGCGTGAAGGCTTGTCGCGGTCGCCATCGTTGGTAATCCAGGCGTCGCAGCCGACAATGGGCTTGATGCCCTTGCCGCGCGCGGCCTTGTAGAACTTGACCATGCCGAACAGGTTGGCAAGGTCGGTCATGGCGAGCGCCGGCTGGCCGTCTTTCGCTGCCGCCTTGACCGCATCGTCCACGCGCACGAGGCCGTCGACGATGGAGTATTCGGAGTGAAGGCGGAGGTGGATGAATTGCGTGGAGAACATTGCGCCATTTTACCCGCGGGGCTGCAACACGGGACAGCACTGCCGGAAGGAAATGGCGTGTCAATATGCACACCCCTCGGTTCGTAATGAACAAGACGTTGCCTCGGTGAAAAAGTCGGGCACCGGTGTCCGCTTTGCAAGAGAAGCCCGGCCGGGACGACTTACGCCAGAACAATGACAATCCGTTTGGCCGAAGTGAAAGGCAACGGCGCTCTTATAATGTGCCCCTCTGCATCCCTTCCACACCGCGCCAGGCTTTTCTGACATGACCATCCTCGTCACCGGCGGTGCCGGTTTCATCGGCGCCAATTTCGTTCTCGACTGGCTTGCACGGTCCGACGAAACCGTCGTCAATCTCGACAAGCTCACCTACGCCGGCAACCTTGAGAACCTGGCAAGCCTTGCCACGGACGCGCGCCATCATTTCGTCCATGGCGACATCGGCGACACCGCGCTGATCGAGCGCCTGCTGGCCGAGCACCAGCCGCGCGCCGTGCTGAACTTCGCAGCCGAAAGCCACGTCGATCGCTCGATCCACGGCCCGGCCGATTTCATCGAAACCAATGTGGTCGGCACCTTCCGCCTGCTGGAAGCCGTGCGCGGTTGGTGGCAGGCGCTGGACGCCGAACGCAAAGTCGCCTTCCGCTTTCTGCACGTCTCCACCGACGAGGTCTACGGCACGCTTGAACCTGAAGATCCCGCCTTCAGCGAAACCACGCCCTACGCGCCGAACAGCCCGTATTCGGCAAGCAAGGCAGCGTCGGACCACCTCGTGCGCGCCTGGCACCACACCTACGGCCTGCCGGTGCTGACGACCAATTGCTCGAACAACTACGGCCCCTTCCACTTCCCGGAGAAGCTGATCCCGCTGGTGATTCACAATGCGCTGGCCGGCAAGCCGCTGCCGATCTACGGTGACGGCCGCCAGATTCGCGACTGGCTCTACGTGAAGGACCACTGCAGCGCGGTGCGCCGCGTGCTCGAAGCCGGACGCATCGGTGAAACCTACAACGTCGGCGGCTGCAACGAAAAGACCAATCTGGACGTCGTGCACACGCTGTGCGCGATTCTCGACAGCGAGCAGCCGCGCCCCGATGGCCGTTCCTATGCCGAGCAGATCAGCTTCGTGAAGGACCGTCCCGGTCACGACCGCCGTTATGCGATCGATGCCCGCAAGCTGCAGACCGAACTCGACTGGTCGCCCGCGGAGACCTTCGAATCCGGCATTCGCAAGACCGTGCGCTGGTATCTGGACAACCAGGCCTGGGTGCGCAACGTGACCAGCGGCGCCTATCGCACCTGGACCGAAAGACAGTACGGCCAATGAAAATTCTCCTCCTCGGCAAGAACGGTCAGGTCGGCTGGGAACTGCAGCGTGCGCTGTGCCCGCTGGGTGAGCTGATCGCACTGGGCAGCGCCGACGCCGACCTGCGCGACGAGCAAGCCTTGCGCGCCTGCGTGCGCGAGCACCGGCCCGGCATCGTCGTCAATGCCGCCGCATACACGGCCGTCGACAAGGCCGAGTCCGAGGCGGATGTCGCCCATGCGATCAATGCGCTAGCGCCCGGCGTGCTGGCCGAAGAAGCCAGCCGGATCGGCGCCTGGCTGGTGCACTATTCCACCGACTACGTATTCGACGGCAGCAGGCCCGGGCCATATTCGGAACAGGATCCGACCAACCCGCTCTCCGTCTACGGTCGGACCAAGCTGGAAGGCGAACGCCTGATCGCGGCGCGTCACGCACGTCACCTGATTCTGCGCACCAGCTGGGTCTTCGCCGCGCGCGGCGGCAACTTCGCAAAGACGATGTTGCGCCTGGCGCAGGAACGCGAGCAGCTGAACGTGGTCGCCGACCAGATCGGCGCGCCGACCAGCGCCGAACTCATCGCCGACGTCACCGCGCTGGCCTTGCAGCGCATCCAGCTCGCGCAAGCACCGGAAGCGCTGGCCGGCATTTATCACCTGACGGCCGGCGGCAGCACCAGCTGGCACGGCTATGCGCAGCATGTGCTGGGGCTGGCCGAGCGCCATGGCATCGCACTGAAGGTCAAACCCGAACAGGTGCTTCCGATTCCGAGCGAGGCATACCCCGTACCGGCACCGCGCCCGAAGAACTCCCGATTGAACACCAGCAAGCTGCAGCAGGCGTTCGCCATCCACCTGCCCGACTGGCGCTTCCACGTCGAGCGCATGATGGAAGAACTGACAGGACCGACAGCAAGAGGACAAGCATGAAGCGCAAGGGCATCATTCTCGCCGGCGGTGCCGGCACCCGCCTGCATCCGGCCACGCTGGCCGTCTCCAAGCAGCTGCTGCCGGTGTTCGACAAGCCGATGATCTACTACCCGCTGTCGACGCTCATGCTGGCCGGCATCCGCGACATCCTCATCATCTCCACCCCGCAGGACACGCCGCGCTTTACGCAACTGCTGGGCGACGGCGCGCAATGGGGCCTGAATCTGACCTACGCCATCCAGCCCTCGCCGGACGGCCTAGCGCAGGCCTTCATCATCGGCGAATCCTTCCTCGGTGACGCGCCATCCGCGCTGGTCCTCGGCGACAACATCTTCCACGGGCACGACCTGCAACCGATGCTGACCGCGGCCAGCAGCCGCGAGACCGGCGCCAGTGTCTTTGCCTACCATGTCCAGGACCCGGAACGCTATGGCGTGGTCGGATTCGATGCACAAGGCAAGGCGCTGAGCCTGGAAGAAAAGCCGGCGCAACCCAAGTCGAACTATGCCGTGACCGGCCTCTATTTCTACGATGCACAAGCCGTCGACATTGCAAAGTCGCTGCGCCCGTCCGCGCGCGGCGAACTCGAAATTACCGACCTGAACCGCCGCTATCTGGAGCAGGGTGCGCTGCATGTGGAAATCATGGGGCGCGGCTACGCCTGGCTCGACACGGGCACACATGAATCGCTGCTCGACGCAAGCCAGTTCATTGCCACGCTGGAAAGCCGGCAAGGCCTGAAAGTGGCCTGCCCGGAAGAGATCGCATTCCGCCGCGGCTGGATCGATGCCGCGCAGCTTGAAAAGCTCGCCCAGCCTCTGGCCAAAAATGGTTATGGTCGCTACCTGCTGCACATCCTGAAGGAAAAGGTGTTCTGAACATGAAGATCACGCCTTTGGCCATCGCCGACGTGCTCCTGCTCGAACCGCGCGTGTTCGGCGACGCACGCGGCTATTTCTTCGAGAGCTACAACCAGCGCAACTTCGAGCAGGCCCTCGGCCGGCCGGTGCAGTTCGTGCAGGACAACCACTCGCGCTCGATGAAGGGCGTGCTGCGCGGTCTGCACTATCAGCTGCGCCAGGTCCAGGGCAAGCTGGTGCGCGCGAGCGTTGGCGAAATCTTCGACGTCGCCGTCGACATCCGGCGCGATTCACCGACCTTCGGGCAATGGGTCGGTGAAGTGCTGAGCGCCGAGAACAAGCGCCAGCTGTGGGTGCCGGAAGGTTTCGCGCATGGCTTCGCCGTGCTTTCCGAGTTCGCCGAAGTGCAGTACAAGACGACCGATTACTACGCGCCCGAACACGAACGCTGCATCGCGTGGAACGATCCGGATCTCGGAATCAAGTGGCCGCTGGACGGCGCACCGGTGCTGTCGGGCAAGGACGCGGGCGGGATCGCGTTTTCAAAGGCAGACGTGTTCTGAGGAGCGACGCACGTCGCGCTTGCCCGCCATGGCAGGCAAGTCCGGGACCGGCGATTTTCAATACGCGCCATCGGCACCTGATTCCCGTCTTTGCGGACATGTCGGGATGGCAAGCAGCCGGCCCTGGATCGTCAGCGCTTGCGATTGTTGAACGCCGCATGCCCTGATCGTGCGTGAGCGCTTGCGCAGCGCGACCGGCAGGCAACACGCCCTCGAAGGCTATAATCGCTCCGGCCCCTGCGCCCGTCACCGGAAACACCCATGCAATCCCCCACCCCCTACGTCAACATCTCCGCCTACAAGTTCGTCACCTTCAACGACACGGTCGAACAGCGCCCTGCCTTCCGTGCCAAATGCGAAGAGCTGCAGCTCAAGGGCACGATCCTGCTCAGCCCCGAGGGCATCAACCTGTTCCTGGCCGGCCTGCGCGAGCAGATCGACGCCTTTCTCGCCTGGTTGCGCGCGGACCCGCGCTTCGCCGACATCGAGCCGAAGGAAAGCCTGTCCGAGACGCAGCCGTTCACGAAGATGCTGGTCAAGCTCAAGCGTGAAATCATCACGATGAAGAATCCGCTGATCCGCCCGGAGGAAGGCCGCGCCCCCGCGGTCGACGCGAAGACCCTCAAGCGCTGGCTCGACCAGGGGCATGACGACAATGGAAAGCCGGTGGTGATGGTGGACACGCGCAATGCCTTCGAAGTCGACGTCGGCACCTTCGCCGACACCATCGACTATCGCATCAGCAAATTCAGCGAATTCCCGGAAGTGATTGCACAGCACAGGGAAGAACTGGCCGACAAGACCGTCGTCACCTTCTGCACCGGCGGCATCCGCTGCGAAAAGGCAGCCATTCACATGCAGAACGTGGGATTCGACAGCGTCTATCAGCTCGAAGGCGGCATTCTCAAGTACTTCGAGGAAGTCGGCGGTGCGCACTACCAGGGTGACTGCTTCGTGTTCGACTACCGCACCGCGCTGAACCCGAAGCTGGAACCGACGGAAACGAAGCAGTGCTTCGCCTGCCGGGCGGTGGTCACGCCGCTGGAGCAGCAGTCGCCGTATTACGTGCCCGGGGAGTCCTGCCCACATTGCAAGAAGGCGGAGCAATCTGCCGGCTAGACGCGTTATCGAGTAGCCGGCTTTTTTTCTTCAGGATGAAGGGCGGGATCGGGATGTTGAACACGCCGCGCTCCGTGCCCTGAACGGATGCGCTTTCGCTCGTTCACTCCCGAGAAGTTTCATTAAGGAAACCAAACCCCTGTAGACTGCTCGCCTGGCAATGGGATCAGAGTTCGTTAATGATTGAATTCAAGCGATTTATCTACCTGGATGTGCATCGCACCGGCAGCACACACCTTATCCACCTGCTGCGGCAAATCAGCGAAGAAAGCGAGATTCGTCTGTGGCGGCACTACCCGATCAGCGCCGCAGGCTATCTCGTGCGGCCGAAGGGGCGCGTGGTGTTTACGACCGTTCGCAATCCCTGGGCCTGGTATGTATCGCTCTGGGGGCACGGCCTTGACGGCCACAGCGCCATCCGGCGCAATCTTGTCGCCTTCATGTCCCCCAGTGAAGTCGCCGCGCTTTACGACGGATCGAAACCGGCCGAGTCGTTCCAGCGCTGGCTGGCAACCATTTCGAATCCCCGGTTCACCGAGCGGCTGAAAGGCGAAGGCTATCCCGAATCGGGACTGGCTCCATATATGGGCCTTTACACGTATCGCTTCCAGCGTGTCACCACCCGCTTTCCGCGCATCTTCCTGCGTACCTGGCGCATCCCCGGCCCGGACCGGATCGTCGACTTTCATACCGATCGGAAGATTTATCAGACCGTGCTGCGTACGGAAACGCTGACGGCGGATCTGCTGGAATTCGTCAGAACGCACGGCGAGCGCTGCGGATTCAAACCCGACGCCGAGAACATCATCCAGAACAAGGCACGCCTCAAGCGCAATGCGAGCACAAAGGCATTGCCGCACTATCGCGACTACTACGATGACCGCAGCCGCATGCTGGTGGAAAGCCGCGATCGCTTCTTCATCGAGCAGTTCGGGTATGCGTTCTAATAGATCTGTCCAAGTGAATTCAAGAGATGTGGGAATGAGGGAGAGGTGAGCACATGCCGCAAGTCCTCGCTGTCAGGCAACGCGACAAATTGACTCCATCCCCTTCAAGGGAGGGACTGGCGCGCCGAACACCTCAATTCACCAGGACGTTCTACTAGAACGACAATTCCGCCCTCGGCCGCACCGCCAAAATGGCGCGCTTGAACTCCGCCTGAATCCGCGCCAGCGCCTCATGCGTCGCCCCCTCGAAGCGCATCACGACGACCGGTGTCGTGTTGGATGCGCGCGCCAGCCCGAAACCATCCGCATATTCGGCGCGCACGCCGTCGATCGTGAAGACTTCCAGCGCGTCCGCAAAACTGGCCTCCTGCCGCAACTTCTCGATCAGAGCGAAATTCTCCCCTTCTTCCAGTTGCAGGTGCAGCTCCGGCGTGCTGAACGACTGCGGCAAGGCATTCAGCGTGCTCGTGGGGTCAGCCAGCCGAGAGAGCAGTTCGAGCAAGCGGGCACCGGCATACAGGCCATCGTCGAAACCGTACCAGCGGTCCTTGAAGAACACGTGGCCGCTCATCTCGCCGCCCAGCGGCGCGCCGGTCTCGCGCATCTTCGCCTTGACCAACGAATGCCCGGTCTTCCACATCAGCGGTTCGCCGCCGTGCTTGCGCACCCACGGTGCGATGTGGCGCGTGCACTTGACGTCGTACAGGATCTGCGCGCCCGGATGGCGGCCCAGCACGTCCTGTGCGAACAGCATCAGTTGCCGGTCGGGATAGATGATCTGGCCGTCCTTGGTTACCACGCCGAGCCGGTCGCCGTCGCCGTCGAAGGCCAGGCCGATCTCGGCGTCGGTCTCGCGCAGGCAGCGAATCAGGTCCTGCAGGTTTTCCGGGTGGGCGGGATCGGGATGGTGGTTGGGAAAATTGCCGTCGACCTCGCAGAACAGTTCGGTCACTTCGCAGCCGAGCGCCCGGTACAGGTCACCGGCAAAGGCGCCGGCCACGCCGTTGCCGCAGTCGACGGCAATCTTCATCGGCCGCGCGAGCTGCACGTCGGAGACGATGCGTTCGATGTAGGCGCCGCGGATGTCGTAGGTACTCAGGCTGCCGTTGCCGCTGGCGAAGTCGGCGCGCTCGATGCTCACACGCAAATCCTGGATCGCGTCGCCGTAGATCGCTTCGCCGGCCAGCACCATCTTGAAGCCGTTGTAGTCGGGCGGATTGTGGCTGCCGGTGACCATGATGCCGGAGTTGGCGTCAAGCACGTTGGTGGCAAAGTAGAGCAGCGGCGTGGCGACCACGCCAAGATCGACGACGTCGCAGCCGGCACGCTGCAGGCCGGAGGCCAGCGCCTGGACCAGCTCGGGACCGGACAGGCGGCCATCGCGTCCGACGATGACCTTGTGGTCGCCGCGCTGCCGCACGGCCGTGCCGAAGGCCTGGCCGATCTTGCGCGCAATGCCGATGTCAAGCGTCTTGCCGACGATGCCGCGGATGTCGTAGGCCTTGAAAATGGTGGGCGAGAGTTCTAGCACGTTGGTTTCCGGGTGGAGGGTTCAACTGTCAGAGAGCAGGCGGCAAGGCCGGCGTGTTCCGGTCGGCACGCAACAGTGCATCCGTGGTTTGCGGTACGACAGTGAATCGCGTGCGGCAACCACGGAATCCGCTGACGTCTACGAAGCCTCGATCAGTGGCGTATTGCCGGATGGCCGCTGTCCGTATGCGGAGCCATAGGTGTAGCCA
>JAEZHR010000212.1 GCA_023416415.1 Pseudomonadota bacterium | reverse complement strand
GCACGGTGCCGGGTATCAGCTGCCCCCTGTCGCCGACGACCCCGCCGACGGCGGCCGAAGCGAGTCGGTTCAGTACGGCGCGTTCAAGCATGTCGTTGAATTGCGAGAGGGCGGATTGCTGTGTGCTTTGCGTCTTGGCGGCCGTCGCAGGGTCCTTGGTGTTGTTTTGTGCCTGGGCGACGCCTAGCAGTACCGATCCGTTCAGGGGATTGCCCCCGAAGCTTGGGTTGATGGGGGTATAGACCAGCTCGGAGGCCTGAGTGCTGATCAGCGGCAGGACGAGTGCGAGCAATGACAGTGGCTTGCGCAGCGGTAGAGATGTTCGGTGTTTGAATTTCATGTTCGTTTCCTGATTCAGATTTCGTCCGGTGCGAGGTCTGTTTCGCGAAACAGAAGGCGATCGACTTCCGTATCGACGATGCGCTGGCGGACGATCTCCGCTGCCTCCCGGCCTATCGCCGGGATGGCCGGGCGTGAGATGGGCAGGTATCTCTGATAAATGACGCGCCGGGCATACTCCACACGCACCCGGCTTCCCCAGCGCGCCGAGGTCTGTTCAAGCACCGACAGCGTGAAGCGCTCGCTTAGTTCGTCTTCGCGCCATACGGCGGCAAAGTGTCGATAGAAGTCATGACCGACCACGGAGACCGTCTCGTTGACCACCAGACCGCCGTACTGTTCGTGCTGGAGCCGTGCCTCGGTCGCCGCTTGTGCCGCGGCAGTGGAAGGGGCGAGCCACAGGAGTAGGGCCAGACAGGAAGTGGGCAGGACGAACCGGCGTGAGCGCATAAAAATGTAATAATGGAAACAATGTCCGGGCTTGCATCATCGTTGACAGTTTTTTAACTGTCAATTTGGCAATTAAAATAACCATGTGGCAATAATTTGCCGAAGCGAAGATGCTGCGGGGGAGTGACATGGGGCGCACGACCGGGGGCGCGCCAAGTGGAGAGGGGCCGTCCTAGCGGCTTGGGCGAGGAGAATGCGCGGCAGGCTGGGGGAGGCCAGGAGTGGCCTGCGCTTCAGGCGTCGCAATCCGGGAACGGAGTGCGCTGTTTCGTCAGTCGAGAATCGAAGCGATTACCTGCTCCCGGAACCAGCGGTTCGCGGGATCGGAGTCCATGTTGGCGTGCCAGTAAAGGAAGATGTCGAAGGCGGGGACGTCGAGCGGAAAAGGCAGGATCTGGTTGCCGAACTGGCTGTTCGCGATCCTGGCATAGCGCCCGGGCATGGTGAGAATCAGATCGGTCTGGCTGACCACCCGGCACGCAGCGAAATAGTGCTGGCAGCGCAAGCGAATGCGTCTTTCCAAACCGTGCCGGCTGAGTTCGAAGTCTTCCAGGCCCGGCCCGCGCCGGCGCGAACTGGCGAGCACGTGATCTTGCTTGAGGTAGGTTCCCAGATCGATGTTGCCATTGATGGCGGGATGCCCGTGGCGGGCAACCACGACCGTAGCGTCGCGGTAGATGCGGGTACGGCGGATCTCGTTCGACAACGGCAGCAGCACATCGACGGCACCGTCGATAGCACCTCCTGCCAGCTCGTGCTCCAGCTCGCGCCGCTCGACGTGAACCGCGGCAACGGAGCTTCCGGGCGCCGCTTCCTGCATTCGTCGCATCAAGGACGGCAGGACGGTTGCTTCCAGCACATCGCGTAGCGCCAGGGTGAAGCGCTTGTCGGCGCTGGCGGGGGCAAAGACGCTGATACCGGAAAGTGTGCGTTCGAGGTCCCGCAGTGCGCAGCGTACAGGTTCGATCAGATTGCGTGCCGCCGGCGTCGGCACCATCGTGTGGCCCTGGCGCACGAACAGCGGGTCATCGAACATCTGGCGCAGGCGGGCCAGTGCATGGCTGATGGCCGGCTGTGTCAGGTTCAGGCGCCGGCTGGCGCGGGTGACGCTGGCTTCGCTGTAGATCGCTTCGAAGACGGTGAACAGGTTCAGGTCTACGCGTGATATATGCATGAAACTAATCCATTTGAATTAGAAGTATTCATTTGATGGATTTTAAACCTGTCGTTATGCTTTTTGTCGTGGGTGCCGCTGGCACCGTCTATCGCGGAATTGCAAACGATGGGGCAAATTTTTCTCGTTCGGCATGGACAGGCTTCGTTCGACAGCGCCGACTATGACCGTCTTTCCGAACTGGGTTTCGAGCAGGCCCGTGTCCTTGGCACCTGGTTTGCGCAAACCGGCCAGCGCTTCACGCGGGTCACCTCCGGCAGCCTGCTGCGTCAGCGCCAGACCGCCGAGGCCTGCATGAATGCGCACGAACTCGCCTTGCGTCCGGCCGGGGAGTGGCAGGTCGATCCATGCTTTAACGAATATGCGCACGTTGAAGTGCTGAGGTGCTATCGCCCGGAACTGGGCGATTCCGCGCAACTGCGGGCGCTCCTTGAAAAGAGCGCCAATCCGCGCGCGGCATTCCAGGAAATGTTCGCGGCGGCGATGTCGCGCTGGATGAGCGGTCGTTTCGATGAAGACTACAGCGAGTCCTGGCCGGCCTTTCGTCAACGCTGCTGGACGGCGCTGGAGCGCTTGGTGCAGGACGCCGAGCGAGGGGATTCGGTAGCCGTATTCACCTCAGGTGGTGTCATCGCCGCCCTCTGTCAGCGTTTGCTTGACATGAGCGATGCAGCAACCGCCCGCCTGAGCTGGGGGCTGGTCAACTGCGGCGTTACCCGCGTGTTGTTCCAGCCGGGCCAGGTCAGCTTGAGCTATTTGAACAACCATGCGCATCTCGAGCGCATGGCGCAGCCGCATGTGATTACCTTCCGTTAGCAGGTCCGAACGGATTCCCACCCCGCGCAAACGCGCACGAACGATGGAGTGACAAGCATGGATTTCGAATACAGCCCCAAGGTCAAGGATTTGCAGAAGCGCCTGAATGCCTTCATGGACGAGCACGTCTATCCGAATGAAGCGCGCTACTTTGCGGAAGTCGAAGCGAACCGCGCCAAGGGCAATCCCTGGGTGCCGACAGCGGTAATCGAAACGCTGAAGGAGAATGCGCGGGCGCAGGGCTTGTGGAATCTATTTCTGCCGAATTCGGAGCGCGGTGCCGGCCTGACCAATCTCGAATATGCGCCGCTATGCGAGATCATGGGGCGTGCCATCTGGTCGGCTGAAGTATTCAACTGCTCGGCGCCGGACACCGGCAACATGGAAACACTCGAGCGCTACGCCAGCGAGGAGATCAAGAGCCAGTGGCTGGAGCCGCTGCTGGAAGGGAAGATCCGATCCTGCTTCGCGATGACCGAGCCGGCCGTCGCTTCCTCGGATGCGACCAACATCGAGGCTTCGATCGTGCGGGACGGTGACGAGTACGTCATCAACGGGCGCAAGTGGTGGTCTTCCGGCGCCAACGATCCGCGCTGCAAGGTATTCATCTTCATGGGCAAGACCGATCCGAATGCTGAAAAGCACAAGCAGCAGTCGATGATCGTGGTGCCGCGCGATACGCCGGGTGTGACCGTGTTGCGCCATCTGCCGGTGTTCGGCTACGACGATGCGCCGCATGGTCACGGCGAGGTGCTGTTCGAGAACGTGCGCGTGCCCGTCAAGAACATCCTGCTGGGTGAGGGGAGAGGATTCGAAATCGCGCAGGGGCGCCTCGGTCCCGGCCGCATCCATCACTGCATGCGCCTGATCGGTCTGGCCGAGCGTGCGCTGGAGGCGATGTGCAAGCGCACGCTCAAACGCGTGGCATTCGGCAAGCCGGTGGCGGAACAGACGGTCACGCTCGAACGCATTGCCAACGCCCGCATCCTGATCGACCAGTCACGCTTTCTGGTGCTCAATGCGGCTTACATGATGGATACGGTTGGAAACAAGGTGGCGGCGAAGGAGATCGCGATGATCAAGGTAGCCGCTCCGAACATGGCCTGCCAGGTGATCGATTGGGCGATACAGGCCCATGGCGGCGGGGGCGTATCGGACGATTTCATCCTTGCCCATTCCTACGCGCAGGCCCGCACGCTGCGCCTGGCTGATGGTCCGGATGAGGTGCACCGCAACCAGATCGGAAAGCTGGAGCTGAAGAAGTACAAGAATGTGATGTGATGCATGACGCGGCGCAGCCGCATGCCGCCTTTCCCCTGCGGGAGGCGGCATGCTGGGCAAGGTCAGCGTGGCGTGCCGCGTCTGATCAGATTGACGATGGCCAGAAGAATCACTGCGCCGAGGAAGGAGACGAGTAGCGAGCCGATGCTGAAGTCGTTCTGGTTGATCGTGCCGGTTCCGAACAGGGGCGCGAGCAGCCAGCCGCCGAGCAGGGCGCCGATGATCCCCACCACGACGTTGAGCAGCATGCCCTGCTGGGCATCGGTGCGCATCACGAGGCTGGCGAGCCAGCCGAGAATCCCGCCCACTATGATCCAGATGATGAAGTTCATTGTTACCTCCTGAATATTGGTAAATTGCTATCCGATAGACTTGACGCCAATTGTTTGGTTCACGTCCGATGCGGGGTCAATGCATGCTGTGCACTTCGAAGTTGCGAATCTGGTTTTCGGCCTCGGCGCGCGATACGCCATAGGCTTCCTGGATCTTTCCGGCCAGCTGGTCGCGCTGGCCGTCGATCACGTCCAGCTGGTCGTCCGTCAGTTTGCTCCATTGCGCCTTGATCCTGCCTCGATGCTGCTTCCAGTTGCTCTTGATGCTGTCCCAGTTCATGCACACCTCCTTTCGTGAGAAGAACGAGGTTTAGCGCAAGTTGCAAGTCCTGTGCCCAAGCCTTCGCTCCAGGACATGCCCATGCGGTACGGGATGTATTGGACGGCAGGGCAACGTCCTGTAATTGTTCCAGCGGAAGTTGAAAACGCTACAGATGCCTGCTGCATCGCGAGCGCGATTCGCTCGTTTCTGAACGATGTCGAATAATTCAGAATTTGAGGGAAACTTAATGACGGACAAGGGGTCTTTGTTACACCGAATTTCGTTTCGTTATCGAGCAACAGGAGACCATCATGGCCGAACATGCGCTCGTGGGACAGGAGTCTTACGACCCGAATCGACTGCTGGACACGCTCTTGCAGAAGATGAACCTGAAGAATGACGCCGCGCTGTCGCGCATGCTGGAAGTCGCTCCGCCAGTGATCAGCAAGATCCGTCACCGCCGCCTGCCGGTTGGAGCGTCGCTGCTGATCCGCATGCACGAGACGACCGGCATGAGCATTCGCGAATTGCGTGACCTGATGGGCGACCGTCGCACCAAATATCGTCTGAGTGACGCGCAGGGCAAGCCGAAGCCGGCGCAGGAGCAGCCGTCGCAGAATCAGGCAAGCCTGCATTGATACGCAGGTCCGCGCCCGCCGCCCACACATCCTGAGACAGACCGGGATGTGTGGACGCCGTCGGCCCCGCCCGGCGCTGTTGCCTACCCGGACATAGTTGACCGGGATCAAGGTTTTTCCTTTGTCCGCCCCCTATGCTGGGCGCGCTGTTTGCTGTCGTTCTTTCAGAACGGCGCGCGCGATCCTATTGCAATTGCCCCGGGGCAGGAAATGTTCAAGAACGTCACCATCAAGTCGCGCCTGATCTTCGTGGTCGGGTTCCTGTCGCTCATGTGCGTCAT
>JAEZHR010000141.1 GCA_023416415.1 Pseudomonadota bacterium | reverse complement strand
GCGGAGAAGTGGTCGGCCTACTGGGCCCGAATGGCGCTGGCAAGACCACATCTTTCTACATGATCGTCGGCCTGGTGCCATCGGACGCAGGAGAGATCGACCTCGACGGCGTTCCGATCTCGCGCCTGCCGATCCATCGGCGCGCGACCCTCGGACTTTCCTATCTGCCCCAAGAAGCATCTGTCTTTCGCAAGCTCACGGTCGAAGAGAACATTCGCGCCGTGCTCGAACTGCAGCGTGTCGACAACCGACCTCTGAACCGCGACGAGATCGGCCAGCGCCTCTCCAGTTTGCTTGCAGACCTGCAGATCGAGCGCCTACGCGAGAATCAGGCACTGTCGCTTTCCGGGGGGGAGCGTCGCCGGGTGGAAATTGCGCGCGCGCTGGCCACGAGCCCGCGCTTCGTGTTGCTCGATGAGCCGTTCGCCGGCGTGGATCCGATTGCCGTGATCGAGATTCAGCGCATCGTGCGCTTCCTCAAGGAACGCGGCATTGGCGTGCTGATCACCGATCACAATGTGCGTGAAACGCTAGGCATTTGCGACCGCGCCTATATCATCAACCAGGGCGCCGTGCTGGCCAGCGGAAGCCCGAGCGACATCATTGCCAATGAGTCGGTACGTCGAGTCTATCTCGGCGAACACTTCCGGATGTAAGGAACAGGAAGAGAATGAAACAGACGCTACAACTCCGCATGTCGCAGCATCTTGCTCTGACGCCGCAGTTGCAGCAGTCGATCCGCCTGCTGCAACTGTCGACGCTGGATCTGCACCAGGAGCTGGAACAGATCCTGTCCGACAACCCATTGCTGGAAAGAATCGACGATCCGCTGGACCGGTCGGTCCGCTTGCTGGCCGACGGCGCAATCAGCACGGCACCTTCGGCTGCGATGGAACCCCCCGTTTCACCTTCGTCATCCGGGGACGAGGCGTCGTCCCCCGCAGATGGCGGCGAGCCTCAGGATGCGACGCCATCTGCGGACAATGACTGGAGCTTCGACGACGTGGCCCGCACCGGCAAGACGCCGGACGATGATGATGCACGCCCGCAGATCGAAGCGCACGACATCACACTGCGCGAACACGTGCTCGAGCAGATGCGCCTGACGGTTCGCGAGCCGCGCGACCGTGCGTTGGTCGAGCTGATCACCGACGCGCTCAACGAGAACGGCTACCTGGAAGAACCTCTGGAAGACATCCATGCGCGCCTGCCCGAGGAGCTCGGCATCGAGCTTGACGATCTGCAGGTCGCCCTGACCCTGCTGCAGAGCTTCGACCCGCCCGGCATCGGAGCGCGCAATGCAGCCGAATGCCTGTCGATCCAGATCCGGCGCATGCCCAAGGTGCCGCTTGTCACGCGCCGCCTAGCCCTTTCGATCGTCGAGAATTACCTGACGCTGTTTGCGCAACGCGATTTCAACAAGCTGCGCAAGCTGTTCGACTGCGACGACGACGACCTGCGCGAAGTCCAGCAGGTCATCAAGCGCTGCAATCCGCATCCCGGCGCCGCCTTCGGCTCGGGTGCCTCCGATTTCGTTGTACCCGACGTCATCGTGAAGAAAGCAAAGAATGGCTGGCAGGTCACGCTGAATCACGAAGTGATGCCACGCCTGCGCGTGAATGCGATGTACGCCAGCATCCTGAAGCAAAACAAGGGTGAGGGATCGCTCACTTCGCAGCTGCAGGAAGCCAAGTGGCTGATCAAGAACATGCGCCAGCGTTTCGACACTATCCTGCGCGTGGCGCAGGCCATCGTAGATCGCCAGCGCAACTTTTTCTCGCACGGCGAGGTGGCCATGCGTCCCCTTGTCTTGCGCGAAATAGCTGATACACTGGGATTACACGAGAGCACGATCTCTCGTGTAACCACGCAGAAATACATGCTCACGCCGCATGGGGTGTTCGAACTGAAGTATTTCTTCGGAAGCCATGTTGCAACCGAAGCGGGTGGCGAAGCATCTTCGACGGCAATCCGGGCACTGATCAAACAACTGATAGGAGCCGAAGACCCGAAGAACCCATTTTCTGACAGCAAGATCGCAGATATGTTGGGTGAACAGGGCATGGTGGTCGCACGTCGCACCGTCGCGAAGTATCGTGAAGCTCTGAAAATCCCTCCAGTCAATCTGCGCAAGTCTCTGTAGCAGTCCCCTTTGTTTTTCAGCAGTAGTCATCTTGTTGCCGCCTTTCGGCGTTCGAAGGACGCGGATGCAGAGGCACGCCGGACAACCGGCAACACCATCACAGGAGCGCTGTATGAACCTCAAAATCAGTGGACATCACCTCGAACTGACGCCGGCAATCCGGGATTACGTTGAGACCAAGCTGGAAAGAATCCGGCGCCATTTCGACCATGTCATTGATATTGCAGTCATCCTTGCAGTAGAAAATCTGGCGCAGAAGGAGAAGCGCCAGAGAGCGGAAATCACCTTGCGCGTGCGCGGCAAGGACATTCATGTAGAAAGTTTTTCCGAAGACATGTACGCCGCAGTCGATACGCTGATCGACAAGCTCGACCGGCAAGTGCTCAGGTACAAGACTCGCGTCCAGGATCACCAGCACGAAACACCAAAACGCATGCCCGACGCCTCGGCCGCCGCGTAGTCCTCAACCTCCAGTCTTCACAAGGGCGCAGATGCGCCCTTTTCATTTCCGCATTCGAGCTCGTCCCATGCGACGCCGGGGCATGACAGACGCCTCGCGATCAATCTGGCTAGAATTCCCTTTACACCAACTTCGCAGCAAGCCATGACTGATCTCGTAAAGACCGAACTGCGCAATCGCATCGGCCACATCGTCCTTGCCCGTCCGAAAGCCCTCAATTCCCTTTCGCTCGACATGATCCGGGCCATCACGGAAACGCTTCTTGAGTGGCGCGACAATGCGGCCGTGTCGGCGGTCATGATTCGAGGCAGCAGCGAACGCGCCTTTTGTGCGGGCGGAGACATCCGCTTTTTCTACGAGGCCGGCACATCAACGCCACAGGGTGGCAGTGCATTGCTCGAGGATTTCTTCACCGAGGAATACGCCCTGAATCACCTGATCCATTGCTATCCGAAGCCTTACATCGCCCTGATGGACGGAATCGTGATGGGCGGCGGAATGGGGGTGGCGCAAGCTGGGCCGAACAATCGCATGCGCATTGTGACCGAGCGCACGAAGATGGCCATGCCTGAAGTCAACATCGGATTGTTCCCCGACGTCGGCGGCAGTCATTTCCTTTCGCGCACGCCTGGCGAGCTGGGCACTTATCTCGGCGTGACCGGCGAGATTGTTGGCGCAGCCGATGCGCTGCATGCCGAGCTGGCGGATGTATTCATTCCATCGTCGAAACTGGAAGCCTTCGATCAGCTGCTGGACCAGTACAAAGGCAACGATCTGGATGCGGAGATTCGCAGATTCGCGGCACCTTTTTCCAGTAAGGCGGAACCGCATGCGAGCGCTCTGGCCTCGGCACGCGCTGCAATCGATTTCCACTTTGCCGCCAGTTCCGTGCCGGCCATCGTGGCATCACTGGAAAAAGACGGCAGCGCATTCGCGCGCAAGACGCTGGCCACCATGCAGACGCGCTCGCCGCTGATGATGTGCGTGACACTTGAACAGCTGCGCCGCGGGGCCGAGATGAGCGTCGCCGACTGCCTGCGCATGGAACGCAACATGGTGCGTCGCTGCTTCGAGCATGGAGAGGTGCTGGAGGGCGTACGCGCCCTGGTCATTGACAAGGACAATGCACCGAAGTGGTCTGTACCGAATGTCAACGAAGTCACCTCGGAAATGATCGCGCGCCACTTTGAGCCTGCATGGCCTGCGCACGCACATCCATTGCGCACGCTCTGATCAGATTTCGTCGACGGCAAATAGACGCCGATACTCCCGCATCGCGTAGCGATCGGTCATGCCGGCAATGTAATCGGCAACTTTGCGCGCCTGCCGTCGACTCGATTCATCGCCCAAAGCCTGATGCTGGTAGTCCGGCGGCAACAGTCTCGGTTCCGCCATGAATGCGTCGAACAATTCGCGCACGATACGCCGCGCCTTGCTGGTCATCCTGTTCACGCGGTAATGCTGGTAAAGATTTTTGCGCAGGAACTGCTTCAGCAATATAGCTTCGGCCGCCATCGAATCGGAGAAGGCGATGAGCATCGGCGCAGCGCGCACCGCGTCGACAGACTTCGGCCCGACGGCCTCGATCCGTCCACGGGATGTCCCGATCAGATCAATGACCAGAGCATTGATCATGCGCCTGATCGTTTCGTGAATCGCACGCCGCCCCGTGATCCCGGGATACGTCAATTCGACTTCACGGAAATGGCGGGCGAAGAAATCCACCTCCTGCAGCTGCGAAGTGGTCAACAGGCCGGAACGCAAGCCGTCATCGATGTCGTGATTGTTGTACGCGATTTCATCGGCCAGGTTGGCCAGCTGCGCCTCCAGCGTGGGCTGCGTGCGTGCGATAAAGCGCTCGCCAACGTCGCCCAGCGTTTTCGCGTTGGCGAGCGAGCAGTGCTTGAGAATTCCTTCGCGGGTTTCGAACATCAGGTTCAGCCCGTCGAAGGCACCGTAATGTTCTTCCAACTCGTCCACTACGCGCAGGCTTTGCAGATTGTGCTCAAAGCCGCCGTATTCCTTCATGCACGCATTCAGCGCTTCCTGGCCTGCATGTCCGAACGGCGTATGCCCGAGATCGTGCGCAAGTGAAATTGCTTCAACCAGATCTTCATTGAGCCCAAGCATGCGGGCAATCGATCGAGCGATCTGCGCGACTTCGATGCTGTGTGTCAGGCGCGTGCGAAAGAGGTCTCCCTCGTGATTGACGAACACCTGGGTCTTGTACTCAAGCCGCCGAAACGCAGTTGAATGAATGATGCGGTCACGATCGCGCTGGAACTCGGAGCGCGAAGCTGGCGGCGCCTCGTCGTAACGCCGGCCGCGCGATGCCTCCGGACGGGCGGCATAGGGCGCGAGCGCGGCGTTGTGGTTCATCGTGCGACGCACGCCTCGATAGTCTCCTGCAAAACTTCTGCAGGGACCGGCGTGATGATGGCCTGCCCCA
>JAEZHR010000059.1 GCA_023416415.1 Pseudomonadota bacterium | reverse complement strand
GCCGGACCCCGGCGATTGCCGGGGCGACGGATGATGTTGACGCTTGAATGGAAAAATCGCGGCGCGTCGTTGGAGAGGCGCCGCGATTTTTTTACAGGTAGATTTTCTGCAGCAGCTGGATCAGCTGCACGCGCTCTTCATCGGTGAGCGCCGATGTTGCCTTGTTTTCCAGTTCGAACACTGCCTTGTCGGCCTTCTTGCACAGCTTCTGGCCTTCGGGGGTGAGCACCAGCACCTGCGAGCGCTTGTCGGCCGGATTGCGCTGGCGTTCCAGCAGGCCGCGCGCTTCAAGCTTGTCGAGCAGGGTGGCCAGATTGGGCGGGGAGATGCTGAGCGCCCGCGACAGGCGCTTTTGCGTGATGCCGGGGTTCATGTTCACCAGCGTGATCACGGTGTAGTCGACAGTGCGCAACTCGTACTTGGCCATGCGCTCCATGAAAAGCGACAGGACGTTCAGATAGGCACGCCGTGCGTTGTAGCCGACCAGCCGGAGCAGGGTGCTCTGATCCAGCGGACGTTCTCCGTTGGAGTCTGGTTCATCGATGCGAGTGCGGGACATGTCAGGCGTTCCGGGAGTGTGCCAGGAGACTGGAGCGCACGGGCAGTGTCGCGCCGAAACGCAGCATGCCGTCGATGGCGCCGAGCAGATGTCGGGTCTCCGGGAAAAAAAGCGTGAAATAGTAGCACGCAGTTTCCAGCTTGCCGGCATGGAATTCCGGATCGTCCTGCATCAGGCGCGTGCTGGCCTGTGCCGCGCGCAGCCACAGCCAGGCCAGCGTGCAATGACCGACCAGGCGCAGCATGTCGTCGGCGACGCGATAGGGCGCAAGCGCGCCGGCAGCTCCCAGATCCTGGACCACCCTGCGCACCTGCAGCGTCAGATCGAGCAGGGCACTCGCGTGCGCACGCAAGGACTCTCCCTGCACCTCGGATGCCGTGGCGTCGATCTGCGCAAGTAGCCGGTTCAGTTTCTCTCCGCCATCGACGAGGACCTTGCGCATCAGCAGATCGATGCCCTGGATCTCGTTCGTTCCTTCGTACAGCATCAGCACGCGCACATCGCGCATGTACTGCTCGATGCCCGATTCGACGATGTAGCCATGTCCGCCGAACACCTGCAGCGCGGCGCTGGTGCACTGGAAGCCCTGGTCGGAGAGCAGCGCCTTGACGATGGGCGTGACCAGCGACACCTGTTCGTGCAGTTCGTGGCGCACGGCCGGGTCCGGGTGCTGTTCGGCGCCGTCCAGCTGCAGCGCCGTCCAGTAAGCCAGCATGCGGCCGCCTTCGATCCAAGCACGCTGGCCTTGCAGCAGGCGTTGCACGGCCGGATGCATGACGATCGGATCGGCCGGCTCGTTCCTGCGCTCCTCGCCGCGCAGCACCGACTTCATCTGCAGGCGTTCCTGCGCATAGGCCAGCGCCTGCTGGCAGGCGGCATCGGCGATGCCGATGGCCTGCACCCCGGTGTTCAGGCGCGCCGCATTCATCATCACGAACATTGCCGCCAGTCCGCGGTGCGGCTCGCCAACCAGCCAGCCGGTCGCTCCTTCGAACTGCATCGTGCAGGTGGCGCTGCCGCGCAAGCCCATCTTGTGTTCGATGCCGCTGCAATGCAGGGCGTTGCGCGTGCCGTCGGGCAGGATCTTCGGCACCAGGAACAGCGAGATGCCCTTGCTGCCGGCCGGCGCATCGGGCAGGCGTGCCAGCACCAGGTGCACGATGTTGTCGGTGAAGTCCTGCTCGCCGCCGGAGATGAAGATCTTGGTGCCGGTGATGCGCACGCTTCCGTCGTTTGCCGGCTCCGCGCGCGTGCGCAGCAGACCCAGATCGCTGCCGGCGGAAGGTTCGGTCAGATTCATCGTCGCCAGCCATTCGCCGCTGGCGATCTTCGGCAGGTAGCGTGCCTTCAGTTCTTCGCTGGCATGCGCGCGCAGGCAGGCATATGCGCCGTGCAACAGGCCCGGATACATGGTCCAGGCATGGTTGGCGGCGGACAGCATTTCATAGAGCACGCAGTTGAGCAGATGCGGCAGTCCCTGCCCGCCGTGCTCGGGCTCGCAAACCAGTCCCGGCCAGCCGGCTTCGGCGAACTGCCGCCAGGCCTCGGCGAAGCCCTTGGGCGTCGTGACCTTGCCGTCCTCGAAGCGGCAGCCTTCATGGTCGCCCGATGCGTTGAGCGGCAACAGCACGCCGGCGGCAAAGCGTCCGGCTTCTTCGATCACCTGCTGGATCAGTCCGGCATCGACTTCGCCGTAGACCGGCAGCGCGGCGATGGCTCCCGGCGCGTCCAGCACGTGGTTGAGCGCAAAGCTGATGTACTTGAGCGGCGGAACGTAACACTGCATGGCGTGCTCCGATCAGTCCGCAGCCCTGGCGATCGCGGCGGCCAGCCCGCCCCATTGTTCCTCGAACAGCTTCGGGTCCATCGTGCGCACGTCGCGCATGATCGGGCGGAAGCTCATGTGGGCGAGCACATCGCGCTCCAGGTCGATGCCGGGCGCGATCTCGATCAGTTCCAGGCCTTCGGCGGTCAGTCTGAACACCGCGCGCTCGGTGACGAACAGCACGTTCTGCTCGCGCAGCGCGGCGTCGTGGCCGTTGAAGGTGATCTGCTCGACCTGCTCGACGAACTTGCGCGAGCGGCCTTCCTGCCTGATGGTCAGCTTGCCGCCGCCAACTTCCAGCTGCAAGCCGCCTGCGGTGAAGGTGCCGCAGAACACCAGCTTCTTGGCCGCGCGCGTGATGTTGATGAAACCGCCGCATCCGACCGGGCGGCCGTTGAACTTGCTGACGTTCACGTTGCCGCGGTTGTCGGCCTGGGCCAGGCCGAGGAAGCTTACGTCCAGACCGCCGCCGTCGTAGAAGTCGAACTGCATCGTCTGTTCGAGGATGGATTCCGGGTTATAGGCCAGCGCGAAGTCGCCGCCCTGCGCCGGCACGCCGCCGTTGACACCGCTTTCTACGGACAGGGTCAGGATGTCGGCCACGCCTTCCTCGGCGGCGACCGACGGCACGCCGGCCGGAATGCCGATGCCGAGGTTGGTCACCATGCCCTCGCGCAGCTCGAGCGCGGCGCGGCGCGCGATCACCTTGCGCTCGTCCAGCGGCATCGGCTCCAGGCTGTCCAGCGGCACGCGGATGTCGCCCGACAGTGCCGGGTTGAACTGGGTGGAGATGGTCTGCATGTGGTTCTCGGGCTTGCTGACGACCACGTAATCGACCACCAGCCCCGGTACCTTCACCGACTTCGGATGCAGCGTGCCCGCCTTGACCACTTTCTCCACCTGCACGATCACGATGCCGCCGCAGGCCTTGGCCGCCTGCGCGACCGACAGCTGCTCCAGCAGCACGCCTTCCTTGTCCAGCGAGATGTTGCCCTTCTCGTCGGCATAGGTGCCGCGAATGATGGCCACGTCGATCTTCGGGCACGGATAGTGCAGCCATTCCTCGCCGTTGAATTCGACCAGCTTCACCAGATCCTCCGAGCAGCTGGCATTGAGTTTGCCGCCTTCGATGCGCGGATCGACGAAGGTACCGAGCCCCACCTTGGTCAGCAGGCCCGGTGACTTGCTGGCGATGTGGCGCGTGAGCTGCGACAGCGAACCCTGCGGGAAGTTGTAGGCCTCGCCCTTGCCCTCGAAGACCATCTTCATCATCTCCGCGCCGGTCTGGCCGAAATGCCCTGCCACCACGCGCTTGACCATGCCCTCGTGCGCGAAGTGCACCATGCCGCCGTCTCTGGCGTTGCCGATGGCGCCGCAGGCCCAGGTGGTCAGGTTGCGGGGATGGCCGGTTTCGAGGAAGGTGCGCTCGATGCCCTTGGCGATCTCTTCGGCGAATCCCATCATGGCCAGGCCACCGAGGAAGAGAGTGGCGTTGTCGGGAATCAGGGCGCCGGCTTGTTCGGGGGTGATGATTTTCATGGTGTTGGTGTTTGAGAGTTATTCAGGAGCAGCGCGCCTGTCGCCGGACAGGCCCCTCCACCTTCCGGGGAGGGTACGGCGGTCATGCGCGCATCTGCGTTCGCTCGCTTGCACGCTCCCATCCCGGCCGGACCGGGCGTCGCGTGCAAGCGCTTCGGTCCGGGCAGCGCACGGCCGTGCCATGCGCTGTCCGACCTTATCCTCATGCAAGGGGAAAGGCGTTTCCCGGCAGGGCGCGCAACCGTTGGTTCAGTGCTTGCCGAAGCCGAGATACGCCTGGATCACCTTCGGATCCTTCGCTAGCTCGGAAGCCGGCCCTTCGGCCGTCACGTTGCCCAGCTCCAGCACATAGGCGTAATCGGCCACCTTCAGCGCCGCGCGCGCGTTCTGTTCGATCAGGAGCACCGAGATGCCGGTCTTTCGCAGTTCGGACACGATCTGCAGGATTTCCTTCACGATCAACGGCGCCAGTCCCAGACTCGGCTCGTCCAGCATCAGCAGGTCCGGCTTGCCCATCAGCGCGCGGCCGATGGCCAGCATCTGGCGTTCGCCGCCGGACAGCGTGCCGGCTTCCTGGTCACGCCGCTCCTTCAGACGCGGAAACAGCTTGAAGACGGATTCGAGCTGATCGAGCGGATCGGCATCGCGCAGGCGCAGCCGGCGAAAGCCGCCGAGCTTCAGGTTGTCCTCGACCGACATCGAGGAGAACAGTTCGCGCGTCTCCGGGACCAGGCCGATACCGGACAGCACGCGTCGTTCCAGCGATTCGCGCTCGATGGAATGTCCGCGATAGCGGATCGCACCCTCGGAGGGCAGGATGCCGATGATGGAATTGAGCAGGGTGGACTTGCCGGCCCCGTTGGGGCCAATCACCGTGGCGATGCTGCCGCGCTCAAGCTTGAGGTTGACCCCATGCAGGGCCTCGACCTTGCCGTACTTGACGTGCAGGTGTTCGACTTCGAGGACGACGTCGCTCATTGCACACCTCCTGCCGTTGCTGCGGCGGCAACCGGTGCGTCGTCATCGTCCGCCCCGCCCAGATAGGCTTCGATCACTGCCGGATTCTGCTGGACCTGTTCCGGCGTACCCTCGGCGATCTTGGTGCCGAACTCCATCACCACGATGTGGTCGGTCAGTTGCATCACAAACTCCATGTCGTGTTCCACCAGCAGGATGCTCATGCCTTCGTCGCGCAGCTTGCGCAGCACGTCGGCCAGGGCCTGTTTTTCCTGGAAGCGCAGGCCGGCGGCCGGTTCGTCGAGCAACAGCAGCACCGGGTCGCAGCACAGCGCGCGCGCCACTTCCAGGATGCGCTGCTGGCCAAGCGCCAGGTTGCCGGCCTGCTCGTGCATCAGGTCCTGCAGGCCGACCTGTTCCAGCGCGCGGGCGGCTTCATGCAGCAGGCGCGCTTCTTCGGCGCGATCGAGCTTGAGCATCGCGCGCAGCATGCCGGTGGCGGTGCGGCGATGCGCGCCGATGGCCACGTTCTCGAGCACGGTCATCGTCGGCAACAGCTGCACGTGCTGGAAGGTGCGGGCGATGCCGCGTGCGGCGATCTGGCGCGAATTCAGGCCCGAGATCGACTGGCCGAGGAAGCTCACATGCCCGTTGGTCGGGGTGAGCAGGCCGGTCACCAGATTGAAGGTGGTCGACTTGCCGGCGCCGTTCGGACCGATCAGGCCGACGATCTCGGCAGCCTTCATGCTGAAGGTGATGTTGTTGACCGCGACCAGCCCGCCGAAGCGCTTGGTCACCTGGTCCAGTTCCAGCAGAGGAGTGCCCGGCTCGGGCATGGTGCGGCGCTCCAGCGCCGGCGCCGACGCCGGCGCGACCTTCTCCTCGTCCGGCAGGAAGCGCCGGCCGACGGCGGCCACCCACGGCCACAAACCGTCGCGTGCATATTTCAGCAGCAGGACCAGCACCACGCCGAAGACGATGGTCTCGAAGTTGCCGGCGGCGCCGAACAGCTTGGGCAGCAGCACCTGCAGCTGATCTTCGACCAGCTTGAGCAGGCCTGCGCCGAGCAGCGCGCCCCACAGGTGGGCGGAACCGCCGATGACCACCATGAACAGGTACTCGATGCCGGCTTCCAGGCTGAATGGCGAGGGATTCACCGTGCGCTGCATGTGCGCGTACAGCCAGCCGGAGATCGAGGCCAGCAGCGCGGCCAGCACGAAGATCAGGATCTTGTAGCGTCCGGTGTCCACGCCCATGGCCTCGGCCATGATGCGTCCGCCCTTGAGGGCGCGGATGGCGCGGCCGGGACGCGAGTCGAGCAGGTTGGCCAGGAGCCAGATCGCCGCCAGCAGCACGATCCAGATCAGATAGAACATCGCGCGCGAGTTGCCGAAGTCGATGCCGAACAGCTCCAGCGCCGGAATGTTCGACATGCCGTCGTACTTGCCGAGGAATTCGAGCTTGCCGAACAGGAAGTACAGGCTGATGCCCCAGGCGATGGTGGCCAGCGGCAGGAAGTGGCCGGACATGCGCAGCGTGATCTGGCCGATGAACCAGGCCGATGCGCCGGTGATGGCCAGGCCCACGAACAGCGTGACCCAGGGCGACACGCCGTGCATCGTGGTCAGGTAGGCCGTGGTGTAGGCGCCGAGGCCGACGAAAGCCGCCTGTCCGAACGAGGTCATGCCGCCGACCCCGGTCAGGAGGACCAGACCAATGGCAACCAGCGCGTACAGGCCGATGTAGTTGGCCTGGATCACCCAGAACGGCGGCGTCGGCAGGATGGGGAACAGGACCAGCAGCGCGACGAAGGCGAGCAGGAACAGATACTTTTTCGCGAGCATGGCTTATTCCTCCTCTTCCAGATGCACCGGAGAGGTGAGCGAGCGCCACAGCAGTACGGGCAGCAGCGCGGTAAACACGATGACTTCCTTGTAGTCGCTGGCCCAGAAGGAGCTGAAGGCTTCCAGCAGGCCGACGAACAGCGAGCCGATCGCGGTTAGCGGGAAGCTCGCCAGTCCGGCGACGGTGGCGGCGATGAAGCCCTTGAGTCCGATCAGGAAGCCGGAGTCGTAGAAGACGGTCGTCATCGGCCCGATCAGCACCCCCGAGAGCGCGCCGATGAAGGCGGCAATGGTGAAGCACAGCTTGCCGGCGAAGGTCGTCGAAATTCCCATCAGCTGGGCGCCAAGACGGTTGACGGCGGTGGCGCGAAGCGCCTTGCCGTACAGCGTGCGCTCGGTGAACAGCCACAGGCTGACCACGAGCACGACTGCCGATACCACCACGGCGACCATCTGGCCGGTCAGCGTGGCGGCGCCGAGCGACCAGCTGCCTTCGAACAGGACCGGCGTGCGGAAGCCTTCCGCGCCGAAGAAGATCAGACCCAGGCCGACCAGCGCGAGGTGCACGCCGACCGAGGCGATCAGCATGACCAGCACCGGTGTATCGGCCAGCGACTGATAGACCACGCGATAGAGAAGCGGGCCCATGGCGGTGACCACCAGCAGGCTGATGAAGACCTGCGCGAGCAGCGGGAACTGCTGCGGCGCGGCCCAGATCGCGAGCCCGGCGATGCCCACCGGCAGCACGAGGTTGTGCAGCAGGGCGCGGCCGATCGCGGAGGTGCGTCCGCTGCGTATCAGATCGAACAATTCTGTACAGGTGGCGCATACGGCAAGCACCAGCAGCAGCCAGGCTGAGCCGGGTGTCTGGCCTTCCTGAAACAGGGCCAGCGTGAGGGCGCCAAAGGCGACGAACTCGCCCTGGGGAATGAAGATGATGCGTGTTACCGCGAATACCAGTACCAGCGCGATGGCGATCAGGCCGTAGACCACGGCGTTGATCACGCCGTCGAGCGTGAGGATGGCGGCAATGGAGGAATCGAGTCCGTACATGATTGGCTCTTTGAGTCGTCTTGCTGCTTGGCTTCGCCGCGATGGGGAGCCGGATCTGCCGGGGTGGAGCG
>JAEZHR010000041.1 GCA_023416415.1 Pseudomonadota bacterium | reverse complement strand
TACGTGAAGCCGCCGTTCGAGCCGCACCGCAAGCTCAAGGTGGGCGAATTCATCGACGTGACCATCACCGCCGCCGACGCTCACGACCTCTGGGCCGAGGCCTGATTCGAGCGTAACCGACCGCAATCCGACTACGAAAAGGAGACCCGCGTGAGCGCTCCCAAGTCCGTTCGTACCGCGCTGCTCCATTCCGAATACCGCGCGCCGGAGGGGTTCGCCGCCTATCCGGTGCCAATCCACCATGGTTCCACCGTCCTGTTCAAGGATCTCGCCGCTCTGCGCACGCGCGACTGGAAGGACAAGAACGCCTACACCTACGGTCTGCACGGAACGCCGACCAGCTTTACGCTGGAAGCCCGCCTGGCCGAGATCGAAGGGGGAGAGCAATGCGTGCTGGCGCCAAGCGGCCTCGCGGCAATTGCGATGGTGGACTTCGGCCTGCTGAAGAGCGGTGACGATCTGCTGCTGCCCGACAACGTCTATGGTCCGAGCCGCGAGCTCGGACGCTGGATGGCGCAAGACTACGGCATCACGGCGCGTTTCTATGATCCGCTGATCGGCAGCGGCATCGCAGATCTGATCCGTCCCAACACCCGGCTGGTCTGGGCCGAGGCGCCCGGCTCGGTGTCGATGGAAGTGCCGGACATTCCGGCCATCAGCGCGGCCGTGCGTATGCGCCGCGAACAGGGGCAGGACATTCACACGGCGCTCGACAATACCTGGTCGGCCGGGCTGGCGTTCCGCCCGTTCGAGCACGGGGTGGATATCTCCATGCAGGCCCTCACCAAGTACCAGTCGGGCGGCTCCGATGTGCTGATGGGCGCAGTCATCACCCGCGACGAGGCGCTGATGCAGCGCATCCGCATGGCTCACATGCGCATCGGTTTCGGCATCGGCATGAACGACGTCTATCTGGTGCTGCGCGGGCTGGAAAGCATGAAGCTGCGCTTCGATGCGCACGACGCGAGCGCGCGCGCGATTGCCGCATGGCTGAAGGAAAGGGCGGAGATTGCGAAGGTGCTGCATCCGGCCTTCGACGATTGCCCGGGTCACGAAAACTGGAAGCGCGATTTCACCGGTGCGGGCGGCCTGTTCTCGGTAATCTTCGATGCCCGCTACAGCGAGGCCCAGGTCGATCGTTTCGTGGAAAGCCTCGAGCTGTTCGGCATCGGTTTCAGCTGGGGCGGCTCACACAGCCTGTGCGTGCCTTACCGCATGAAAGGCATGCGCACGAACTGGGATGAAACAGGCCAGTTGATACGTTTCAATATCGGCCTGGAAGAGCCCGGCGACCTGATTGCCGATATCGAGCAGGCGCTGGGCCATTTGGACGGCTGAGCCTTTATCCTGCCTATACCGGCATCGGCTTGTTGTCGATCAGGTCCAGCATGCCGCGAATCAAGCGGTAGGCATTCCAGATCCATGCGACGGTCCAGATCAGGAAGGCGAGCGGAATGCCGATGAGGGTCAGCCAGAAGACGCCGCCCACCAGCATCCAGACCAGATACCACCAGAAGGTGCGAATCTGCCAGGTGTGGTGGCTGTAGACGAAGGTGCCGGCGGTGACCGGTCTGCGCAGGTAGTTGATGATCAGCGGAATCCACGAGAACAGTCCGAGCGAGAAAACGAAACTGATGCCGTGGAAGATGTAGAGCCACCAGGCGAGCTCCTTGGCGGACTGCGTTTGGGGGTCGAAGATCAGTTCCTGGCGGCTCATGGCTTGCTCTCGAAAATATTCAGGATGCCGTCCAGGCCCACGAAGTTCAATGCCACGTCGGCTTGTGCGCGAACAACGGGCTTGGCGCGAAACGCCACGGACAATCCGGAGATGCCCATCATCTTCAGGTCGTTGGCGCCATCCCCCATCACGATGGCCTGCCGGGAAGAAACGCCAAGTTCCGCGCAGACGCGTTCTACTGTCGCCTTCTTTTCTTCGGCATCGACGATGCCGCCGACCACGCGGCCGGTCAGCTTGCCATCGACAATCTCAAGTCGGTTCGAATGGGTGTAGTCAAGACCAAGGCGCTCCTTCATGCGGTCGGTGAAGAAGGTGAATCCGCCGGACACGAGCAACGTCTTCAGGCCGGCGGCCTGCACTGCGGCGAGCATGACTTCGGCGCCGAGGGACAGTTGCAGGCGCTCGTCGTAGACACGCTGCAGGGCGCTGGCATCCAGTCCCTTGAGCAGCGCAACGCGGCGCGTGAGGCTTTCACGGAACTCGATCTCGCCACGCATCGCCGCTTCGGTAATTTCGGCCACCTGCGGCTTGAGGCCCTGCATGTCGGCAATCTCATCGATGCACTCGATCGTGATCAGCGTCGAATCCATGTCCATTGCGACCAGTTTGAAGTCCGACAGCATGCGGCCGGGTTCGATGAAGGTCGCATCGAGCAGCGCATCCAGACACGCCGTCTCGACTTCCTTTTTCAACGCGTCCGAAAACTGCACGCCTTCACAGCGGAAAGCGCGTTCGTTGATCGGGGTGATGCGCTCGGCGCGCACGATGGCAGCGATGCGCTCGATGGCGGCGCGTTCGGGAGCGAGTCCCTGGAGGATGAGGTTCATTCGGAATGCGTGTCTATTGCTGTCGTGTGCTTGTGAGAATCAGGCGACCAGCGCCCGTATCGTTGCCTTCACCTGGTTCACCCGCGCGGCCAGGTCCGGCATGTTCGCCGTAATGCGCAGCTTGTCCTGGCCGCTCAAGCGGATGCTGCGGTTCTTTTGCACCAGCTCGATGATGCGCATCGCATCGATCGGCGGGTTTGGCTGGAACTGCAGCACGGCGGATTCGGCGTGGGCGTCGATTTTAACAATGCCGGCAGGCTCGGCCGCGATGCGCAGGCGGTGTGTTTCGATCAATGCCCTGGCTGGCTCGGGGAGCTTGCCGAAGCGGTCGATCAGTTCTTCCTGCAGTTCGTCGATGGCGGCCGGCTTCTTGCAGTTGGCCAGGCGTTTGTAGAGCGAAAGGCGCTCGTGTACGTCGCTGCAGTAATCCTGCGGCAACAGGGCCGGTACGTGCAGGTTGATCTCGGTGGTGGTCGCCAGTGGGGCGGCGAGATCCGGCTCCTTGCCGGCCTTGAGCGCGCGCACGGCTTCATTGAGCATGTCCGAGTAGAGCTGGAAGCCGACCTCCAGCATCTCTCCCGACTGGTTCTCGCCCAGCACTTCGCCGGCCCCGCGGATTTCGAGATCATGCATGGCCAGGTAGAAGCCGCTGCCGAGCTCCTCCATCTGCTGGATTGCCTCCAGCCGCCGCTGCGCCTGCTTGGTCAGGCCTTGCACGTCGTGCACCAGCAGATAGGCGTAGGCCTGATGGTGCGAGCGGCCGACGCGCCCGCGCAGCTGATGCAGCTGCGCCAAGCCGAACTTGTCGGCGCGGTGCATGACGATGGTGTTCGCGGTCGGCACATCGATGCGGGTTTCGATGATGGTCGTGCACAGGAGGATGTTGAAGCGCTGGGTGACGAAGTCGCGCATCACCTTTTCCAGCTCGCGTTCATGCATCTGGCCGTGGGCCACGCCGATGCGGGCTTCCGGCAGCAGTTCCTCCAGCTTGGCCTTGCGGTTAAGGATGGTTTCGACCTCGTTGTGCAGGAAGTAGACCTGGCCGCCGCGCTTCAATTCGCGCAGGCAGGCTTCGCGGATCACCGAATCGTCTTCGCGGCGTACGAAGGTCTTGATCGCCAGGCGCTTCTGCGGGGCGGTGGCGATCACGGAGAAATCGCGCAAGCCTTCGAGCGCCATGCCCAGCGTGCGCGGGATCGGAGTGGCAGTGAGCG